>NZ_CAWNNO010000013.1:0-35599 GCF_963876085.1 Synechococcus sp. BDU 130192
CGCGAATTTCGCTAATCTGACTCATGAGGGTTTGCTTGGTTATCTTCTAATTCCTATCAAACCCTCTCCCTCTATCCTTTTCAAGTTTTTGTCCTGTACTGAGATGAAGCAGACTCAAAAGGTGATTGATCCCTCGAGCTTTGCCGAAATGTTTCAATCTCACATCCAAAGTCTCCCGAACCGTCATTATTAGAATTGTCATCTAAACAGGCTTCAACTGATTCTGGAGGTGCGCCACTCGGTGTGTTGTAACCTGTAAATGTTTGACGAATGCCCTCAACTCTCAAATTGAGGCTGGCTTCAGCAGTTTATCATTAACAAAAACTTGGCGATTAAGCAGACTACCAAAAAGGGCTAAGCTAACTACCAAAAAACCAATTGACAATCCTACTAAAAGTTCAGCCAGGGTAAAGCCATCTTTACTCTTTCGTTTCTGAAAAGTAAGTAGGTTGAGATAGAGTTTTAATGCGCTTTTATCGAAGGGCAGTGTAGACGGTTTCCACTGTATAAACTTTGTTTTCATTGTATTCTACTTCTAGTAATATATATCTTATCGGATTACTGGGATCTTTCTCTGTACTACAGTCAATGGAGCCATCATCTGTAGTTTCGATTTCTTTGGTGCATATGTATAGATTATAGTTATATTCTTTACCTAAACTCCTGCCTGGTTTATCTTCAACTTTTTTAGGAATACTGATGTCTGCCCGAATTGTGTCGAGTATTTGTTGAGATAATGAGACTGCACCAGTCCGAACTTCGCTGTCGATATTGCTTTTTTGTTGCGTGAAAAACAGAGGTGCAGAGACCGCAAAGATAATGGTAAAAACAGCTAGTGCAGCCATCGCTTCAATCAAAGAAAAACCTTTACTGCAGTGTTTCTTGAGTAAGAGCTGTTGATGTATTTTTACTGGATTATAGTTAAACATTTAAAAATCACCAACTAAATTTTTGAATAAAACACATGATTTACTAAATAAAACAGTATATGCTTTTTTGCTTTTATAAAAGATTTCAGCTTAGAAATAAACCAAGCAGAAAGTATGATTATGGCAAAAGTTCTGGTGCGTTTTAGATTCCCCAAAAAGCCAAGAATTACTAATTTAAATTTTGTTTTAAAATTTATGGATGTCAATTGACCCCCAGACATATTTCCTTCTGCTGCCCAGTAAGTGCATTACATGACGAGGCCTGGTTTCCTGCTTGGTTTTGAGAATTCGCTCCATCAGACTCACATTGAGACCGCTCCTGCCCAGTAAGTCCTTTACATGATGATGCTTGATTTTGAGAATTCGCTCCATCAGTTACTACATCAATAGTCATGATCCCTTGATCGATCTCCACTTCAAGTTCGGCTTCTGATGCTACATCATTATTTTCTTCAGTCGATACTTCAATTGGTGTTTCTTCTTCGTTATTTTCTGGTGGATTCGAAGGAAGATCTGGGGAAGATTCAATAATTTTTCCTTCCGATACTTGAACTATGACTGAATCAATCATGCCTCCTTGAAAGACGATGACTTTCCAGACATTGTTGTTTTTTTCATTAACTAGCGTGATTTCTAAATCTTCTTTGCTCACACCATCGCTGTCACTAATAGTGGCAATCCCACGACTATCAAAACAAAGCTCCCAATCATCGCCAAGATTGCTTTTCATGGCGATGTTATCGGAAAATTCTAGATCTTCATCAAAAAATGTACGGTCATTTCTCCAGGTTTTAAGAATGCCGATCTCTGCACCACTGTTTTGAACTGTGCCAAGGGGCTTACCGAGCGTTATTGTAGAAAGACGACTATCAGTGGTCAAAACAATATTTTCGTTTTCGTCACTGCCTATTGTGAGATAGTCACCAGGTGCAAATCCTTGTACAGAAACAACTTTTAACTCCTGGGAAGTCGTTGTTGCATTTGCTGCAAGCTCAGTTGAACTCGTGTCACAGCTACGGGTGTCAGATGTTTCTACAAGTAGTAGGCGTTTGGGATCTTGGGGATCTGGACGAATTCTTAATGCTGAGGATACGGCGATCGCCCGTGACCGTGCCTGTGACAAAAGACCACTAACTTGATATGTTGCATTTTGTAGCGGATTATTAATCCACCTGATTATGGGCACCGCAATTACCGATAAAATACCAACTATGGAGAGAACAGTCAGCAATTCTATTAAAGTGAAACCTTGTTCCTTACTCTTCACATAAAGTTCCTCATCATTACGAGAAAAAATATAATAGGCGTGTTTCACAAGCAAGAAATCGTTCATGCGTACTAGACACTTGCCAGATTTTTATTTTTCCAAGCTCATCTTACCTAATAAAAAGATGTCTGAGAAAATATTGTAGGGATTAAGCCAAGTGGATATGTAAATTGATTTGCATAAGTGGTCAAATCAACATAACTTGTTCGTCGATATCACAGTAGGATCGCAGCCATCAATCTCTATCGGAGTCGTTTCAATAAGGTCTTTCAGGTGTTTGGCACGGTAGACTTGGTCGGGAAGAAGAGCATTACAGAGGATCTTCAGATAACCTAGGGCGTGTCATTAAATAAGCCAGATGATGTAAGAGACCATGTAAACAGCACTGAAAAACGTCTCTGCTAGTTTTGTCATAACAGGTGGCAATCCCTCTGTATTGCTTCAGTTTGGCAAAGAAATTTACATACCCATAAACCCCACGTCGCGTTTTTATCAGTTAAATTTTAGAATTAAAATATCCTCCGGTACTCCCCTTCCCCATGCACAATCGCCACCCCCAAGCCGTTGCTAGTTCGAATTCTGTGACCCCCCAAAAGCTTGATGTGCGCGCCTGTGGCATCAACAAAAACCATTGGTATGTGGCGGCTCGCAGTGCCGAGTTAACGGATCAGCCCTTGGGTTTTACCCTCTGGAATGAAGATTTTGTGCTCTACCGGGATCAAGCCGGTCAAGTCCAAGCCCTCGAAGACCGCTGTCCCCACCGCCAAGTGAAACTCAGTTCTGGCCAAGTGGTTGGGGATAACTTGGAATGTGCCTACCATGGCTGGCAGTTTGATGCGTCTGGAACCTGTGCCCATGTGCCCTATCTCGCGGAAAATCAAAAACGGCCTGCTTGTAAGATTCGCACCCTCCCCGTGCGGGAACAGGATGGTTTTATTTGGGTTTTTCCGGGGGATCCCGAACGTTTAACCGACGAAGCCATTCAACCGTTGCCGATTCCAGAATGGGAGCATTTAAACTACATCGTCAGCGTCACAACCATTGACTGTGAGGGACATTTTTCCTATCTCATTGAAAACTTGATGGATATGTACCACGGTCACCTTCATGACAATTACCAAGCGTGGGCCTCGGCAAAGTTAGAGGATATCCAGGTGACTGAGCAGCGGGTAGATGCCCACTACGAAGCCCAGAGCTATTACAAAATTGATAAGATTTGGTCGATCTCCCAATTGTTTTTTCCGGCCCTGCGCAAGCTGCACCCGGAACCGTTGGATGTGAGCTATGTTTACCCCAACTGGAGCGCGACCTTGGGGAATGATTTTAAGATTATGTGCTTGTTTTGTCCGACCCACAGCAGCCGCACCCGCGCTTACTTGTTGCATTTCACTTCCCTTAATGCCTTTTGGCGACTCCACAAGCTACCTGTGCCGTTTCGCCGTTGGGTAAAGGATCTCTGTTTTAATGCGGCAAAGGGGTTACTCGACGGCCTTGTGGAACAGGATGTGTTGATGATCGAGCAGGAGCAAAGGGCTTATCTGGAAAATCCCCAACGCCAAAATGTAGAACTAAACCGAGCATTGATGGCGGTGCAACGCTTGATTAAACAACAGGCGATCGCCCAAGATGGAGTCAAAGATTAGCCTAAACCTGTCCCCCCACACCTTTGAACTTCTCAACAAAATCAGCGATTTTCTGGAACACGCTTTGCTTTTTGGTCAGATACTGTGGATTCAGTGGACTCATCTTGGGCAGAATGGCGTTGAGCTCAGTGCCATGTTCGCTAGCAAACTCCCGCCTTAAAGAGGTGGTGATGTAACGCCTAGCTGCTTCCACATTTAGGCTCTCGGCGGTAATCAGCTTTGCCGCCTCCTGTTGCTGCTCAGCTTGGGCAAAAGCATAGAAAGCTTCGACCACGCTAGCTTTATCATCAATTTGGTCAAGATCAGTTTGATTAATAAAATCTACCAATAGACTCTCCTTGGCACGGTTACCAAGGCTAGCGCGAATAACTCGGCGTACTTCGTCAACGAGGTCAGCTTTGCTCTTGGTTTTCTTGTTGTGGTCGAAGACCAGCTCCAGGATGTAATCCAGGTTAATTTCTTGGGATTTCAGTAAATCCACCTCAAAAACTACATCATTCCAATCGATAGTGGATTTCTGTTGGGCTTCAGCAGCTTTTTTGCGGCGTAACCAGTCGCGGATATCGTTGTAAGTGGAGCGATAATCTTGAATGGTGCGATCGCCAGGAACCTTGATAGCTTGCAGGGTCACTAAGTCTTCATCACTCAAATAGTGTTCTGCTTTAAAGGCTTCAACCGCCGCCGGGTCATCTATATCGACCTGTTGTAAGGCTTTTAGGCTGGCAAATTCATCGTAGTTTTGCAGTACATTTTCAACGCGCAAGTATTCGCCAAACAACTTAGCAAAGTCTTTTTTGTCTTTTTCTAAAACAATTTCGTCAGGGTTGGGGAAACGTTGCTCTAATTCTGCCACTACCGACCCAAAGCCACGCCGTGCTTCACCCGTCACTAAATCGGTAAAGCCTTCCATGTATTCCTGATAGCTTTTTTCCAGCACCATGTTTTTGGTATTTTTATCGCCAAACAGGGTAATAGCATCAATGGTGGCTTGTTCTAAATCGCGGAAGGTAACGATATTACCAAAGGTTTTGGTCGCATCATAAATGCGGTTGGTGCGTGAATAGGCTTGTAGTAAACCGTGATAGCGCAGGTTTTTGTCCACAAACAGGGTATTGAGGGTAGGCGCATCAAAGCCTGTGAGGAACATCCCCACCACGATCAACAGGTCAATTTCTTTCGCTTTTACTTGCTTAGCTAGGTCGCGGTAGTAATTTTGAAAATCCTTGCTATTTACGCTGAAGTTGGTTTTGAACAGGGCGTTATAGTCGGCGATCGCCATGCTTAAAAATTTTTTGGCGCTGCTGTTCATGGCGGAGACATCAAAGCTTTCATCTAAGATTTCGCCGATGCTTGCTTGTTCTTCATTGGCGGCAAAGGAAAAGATAGTGGCAATTTTTAGGGGGCGATCGCTGTCTTGTTGTAACTGCTTAAACGTTTCGTAATACAGTTTGGCAGCGTCCACACTGCTCACGGCAAACATGGCATTAAAGCCTTTGTCACCTCCTTGTAAGCGGTGCGTTTTTTGGCGGAAATTATTCAAGATGTATTGAACAATCTCACGGATACGCTCTGGGTGTAACAGGGCTTGTTTGTTTTCGGCGGCGCTCAGTTTTTGCTCGTCTTGCTCGGTTTCAATGGCTTTAAATTGTGGGCGCACATCGTTGTAGTCCACCTTGAACTTCAGTACTTTCTCATCACGAATTGCATCGGTGATCACATAGGAATGTAATTCACGCCCGAATACGCTGGCGGTGGTGTCTGCGCCCAAAGCGTTTTTGGGAAAAATCGGCGTGCCAGTAAATCCAAACTGATAAAATCGCCTAAATTTTTTCTGTAAGTTCTTCTGGGCTTCCCCAAACTGGCTGCGGTGGCATTCATCAAAAATAAATACGACCTGCTGGTTATAGCTAGCTAGGTCACTTTCGGACTTCATCAGGTTATTGAGTTTCTGGATGGTGGTGACGATGATTTTGTTGTCATCCTTTTCCAAATTTCGCTTCAGCCCCGCAGTGCTATCAGAACCATTGACGCTATTGGGGGAAAAGCGTTGGTATTCCTTCATGGTCTGGTAGTCGAGGTCTTTACGATCCACCACAAAAAACACCTTATCGATAAACTCCAACTCCGTCGCCAGCCGTGCCGCTTTGAAGCTGGTTAGGGTTTTGCCGGAGCCTGTGGTGTGCCAGATATAGCCACCGCTTTCTGGTTTGCTCCAGTTTTTGGCCTCATAGGAGCTATTGATTTTCCATAAAATGCGTTCGGTAGCGGCAATTTGGTAGGGGCGCATCACCAGTAGAGTGTTATTCACATCAAACACCGAGTACTGCAACAGCACATTGAGCAGGGTGTTTTTTTGAAAAAAGGTGGCGGTAAAGTCTTTTAGATCTTTAATCGGGCTATTATCGACTTTCGCCCAGTTCATGGTGAAGTCAAAGCTATTTTTATTCCGCTGGGTGGTATTGGCAAAGTAGCGGGTATCAGTGCCATTAGAAATCACAAATAGCTGTAAATATTTATATAAGGAATGTTCTGTATTAAAGCTTTCTTTGCTGTAGCGATGGACTTGGTTAAAGGCTTCACGAATTGCTACACCGCGTTTTTTTAGTTCTATTTGTACTAGCGGTAAACCGTTGACCAGAATGGTTACATCGTAGCGATTGGCTTGGGTTCCTTTTTGTTGAATTTGCTTGATGACTTGGACTTTATTACGGGCAAGGTTCTTTTTATCAAGTAGGTAGATGTTTTGAATGCGACCATTATCAAAGACAAAATCATGGATATAGTCATCATGAATTTTGCGAGTTTTATCGGTGATACCGTCGCTCAGTTTATCTAAATAGGTTTCGACAAAACGTTGCCATTCACTATCGGTAAACTGCACATCATTGAGTGTTTGCAATTGCTCACGCACATTGGCTAGCATTGCTTGGGGATTGGTGACGTTGGGCAGGTATTCATAACCTTGCTGGATTAGATCCTGAATAAATTCGCTCTCTAAATCGTATTCGCTTTGGTAGCTTTCCTTAACTCTTAATTTTTTGCTGTATTTATCGAGAATTATAAAGTTCTTGGATTCGGCGATCGCCTTATAGTCGGTCATGATTTGATTTTTTAGATGAAATTATGTTTGGATGGCTCAGAGCCAATTTTCCACAGCCAAATTTGGCACACGCGAAAATTCACGTTGATTTGCGGTAACCACGGTTAAATTCAAAGCCAACCCATGGGCTGCAATCAGTAAATCATTTGCACCAATTGGTATTCCTTCCCTTTCTAAATAGGTGCGAATCTCGGCGTAATAAAATTCAACGGGTGACTCAAGGGGCAAAACGGGCATCACTTCAAGGATTTGATTGACTTGTTGTTTTAAACGGAGTGATCCACTTTTTTCTGCGCCAAACCGTAACTCTGCGGCAACAACGATATTTGTGCAGATCTTCGCCTCGCCAACTTCGGCAATGCGTTGGGCGATTTTTCCAGATGGATGCTTGACCAAATCTGAAATGATATTTGTATCCAACAGATAGAGATAGGTCATTGCTAAAATTGAATATCATCAAGGGGCGGTAAGCCTTGATCAATATCTGGAAAGTCTTCATCAATGTCTGGCAGGGTCGCCAACAATTCTAATAAGGACTTTTTCTTACAAGGTTCAATAATCAATTTCTCGCCTTCTTTGCGAATGACCACATCATCACTCGGCATTTCAAAGGCGTGGGGAATGTTTAGGGTTTGATTGCGTCCATTGTGAAATAAACGGACTTGATATTGATTAATCATCGTTTTTATTTTTATGTTATCTGTAACTGTAAAAGCTGATGTTCAGGATAGTTTCTATTTATTTGTGCCAGCATGATCGCCTTGACCCCCTCCCTAGCCCTCCCCTGAAAAGAGTAGGGGACAAGCTTTCTTGTTCTCCCCCTTCTTAAGGGGGAGCTAGAGGGGGTAAGTATTGCGTAAGCTGCTGATGAACGCCCTCAATATTGTGTATCACTTCGTCATTGGTGAATCGTAAAGTAGTAATACCTAATGAAGCCATAAAATCAGTGCGGATCGCGTCATAGGTTTGTGCTTCGGCTGATTTATGACTGTCGCCATCGACTTCGATGACAATTTTTAATTCGGGGCAATAAAAATCAGCAATATAGTGCCCGATGCCGTGCTGTCGGCGAAATTTTACGCCCATTTGTTTGCCGCGCAGGATTTGCCATAGTTTTTTTTCGGGTTCGGTCATGTTGTTGCGGAGTGTTTGGCGGCGGGTTTTGTATTCGGTTTTGTTGAAAATTTGCTTCATTTTGCTGTGTCCTGAGAGTGTTTTACCCCTCCCTAGCCCTCCCCTATGAAGGGAGGGGACAAGATTCTCCGATTAAGAGGGAGTTAGAGGGGGTGGAAAGTTTAATAACAGATCGCGGTAATACTCATATTGCTTTTGCCGCAGTTCAATTTCACGGGGTAAGCCTTCGCTGATGGAGGTGGTGAGGGTGTCGAATTTGTCGAGGATTGCAACGATGCGGGCTTGTTCTTCAGGGGGAGGAAAAGGAAATCTAAGACTTTTAAATGTACCTAAATTTATATTGCTTTGAGCACTTCCTTGCCCTTTTTTCTCCAGCTTAGTTTTAAGGGATGACAAGAGATATTCCACATAATCTGATGTGGTTTTCTCTGGATTTGCCACAAAACCAATAACACTATCAGGGAAACAAGCATCAAATCCTAGAATTGAGGTTTCTGCAATATTGGCTGCGATAGTAATGCACAAAGTTCCTTTAGGCCACAATTTACTTTGTTTTAAACCGATCTCACTATATGTCTGACTGTATGTCTGAATAATGTGAGATGCGTTTCTAATATCACCTGTTTGAATAAATGGAATATTTCCACCATATAATTTCGGATCATTTCTCGGACGATGTTTTGATTTTCCACGACCAAAATCAAGAGCCACTTCCTTTAACGTCTTCCACTCCACTTCACCTTCTTTAAAATTCAACAGGCGATCGCGGTAGTAGTTATATTGTTTTCGGCGTGCAGTCAGTTCTGTAGTCAGTTCTGTAGTCAGTTCTGTAAAAGTGTCCAAAATCCGCACGATTTCCGCTTGAATGGCAAGGGAGCGATCAGGGCGATCGGGGCATGGTATAGGGATCGGAATTTTTTCAACTTGATGACTCATTAGCTTAGGATTACCCATGCCGGAGTAAACATGCTTTTGCGCCTCAATTGTTAACCAATAAAATAAAAACTTATAATTAAGGTTTAATTCGTCATTGATTTTTATTAGCCCACAAACGTTTGTAATCGAGAACTTTCCATTTCGATAAAAAACAGTGCCTGCATTAGCTCCGTCAGTTGTCCAGCTAATAAACTCCCCATCAAAATCAAATGTATTGATTTTACCGATTATGCCGTTATTTGCAGTTTGGGAGCTAAATACGGGATAGCTTCCTGCATTATTAACTAGATAACCTTTTGACATTACTCGACCGCGCTGTAATGTTGCTATATTCCCCAATGGCTTCCACTCCACCGCCGCCCCATCCAACAACCTTTCCAGAAAATTCATATCACTCATTCCCCAATCTCCGCCACGATTTCATCAATCTCAGCCCGCAGGCGATCAATCTTCGCTACCGTCGTTTTTAACTCAGCATTAAGCTCGTTTATATCAATTTTCTCCCGCGTATCCTCCGGCTCCACATAACTACTCACCGACAAATTGTAATCATTCGCCGTAATCTCCTCAAAGGTCACAGATTTCGCAAAATAATCAACATTTTCCTTACTCTCAAACACCCCCAAAATTTTCCCAATATGCTCATCCGTCAGGGTGTTCGTGTTCGTTTCCTTTTTAAACAACCCACTCGCATCAATAAACTGGGTTTTAGTATCCAGCTTATGCTTCGATAACACCAAAATCGTCACCGCGATGGTCGTCCCAAAAAACAAATTCGGCGCAAGGGCGATCACCGTTTCCACATAGTTGTTATCGACCAAATACTTTCTGATTTTCTTCTCAGCGCCACCTCGATAAAAAATACCGGGGAAACAAACAATCGCCGCCCGTCCCTTACTCGATAAATAACTCAAACAATGCAACACAAACGCAAAATCAGCCTTAGACTTTGGCGCAAGTACCCCCGCAGGCGCAAAGCGATCATCATTAATTAGCGTTGGATCATCCTTACCGATCCACTTCACCGAATAGGGCGGATTAGAAACAATCGCATCAAAGGGCTTTTCATCCCCAAAATGCGGATCAGTCAACGTATTACCCAACTGAATGTTGAACTTGTCGTAGTTGATGTTATGCAAAAACATATTCATCCGCGCCAAGTTATAGGTCGTGTGGTTAATCTCCTGCCCGTAAAAACCTTCTTCAATCAGGTGAGCATCAAAATGCTTTTTAGCCTGCAACAGCAGCGAACCCGAACCACAGGCAGGATCATAAATTTTATTCACGCTGGTTTGCCCGTGCATCGCCAACTGAGCAATCAACCGTGACACATGCTGCGGCGTAAAAAACTCGCCCCCCGATTTCCCTGCATTCGCCGCATAGTTCGAGATCAAAAACTCATAGGCATCACCGAACAAATCAATATGGCTGGCATCAAAATTCCCGAAATCCAGTCCCGCCACCCCTTTCAGCACCGCCGCCAACCGCAGGTTTTTATCCTTAACCGTATTGCCGAGACGGTTGCTAGTGGTGTCAAAATCCGCAAATAGCCCCTTGATATCCCTCTCAGAAGGGTAGCCATTCGCCGAACTCTCAATCGCCACAAAAATTGCTGCTAGGTCAGTATTTAGGCTTTCATTTATATTAGCACTCGCGGCAATATTAGCAAACAATTGACTAGGATAAATAAAATAGCCCTTCGTTTTAATCGCATCTTCTTTAATGTCGGGCGTGATCACGCTATCGGGCAGCTCAGCGTAATGGATGCTGTCGTCACCGGCTTCGATGTAGCCAGTAAAGTTTTCACTGATAAAGCGATAGAACAGCGCCCCCAGCACATACTGTTTAAAATCCCAGCCATCGACTGAGCCGCGTACATCATTCGCGATTTGCCAGATCTGGCGTTGCAAGGCGGCCCGTTGTTGGGAACTTGTCATTTTTTTTCTACTTTATATCCATGCTTAAGTCACCATCGTCTGGGTATTATACACAATAAGCACCTCTCTCCGCGCCCATGTTTAGATTGTTAATTCAAGAGCTGGCGGCGTTTTTGCTCAAACTCATATTCGGTGATCAAACCTTCCACCCGAAGTTTTTCGAGTTCCCGGAGCGCTTCGGCAATGGCAGCAGTTTGTTGGACAGCGGCGATCGCCTGGTCAGACGCTGGAGCTTTCGCTAACCCAAACCGGGCTTGGAAAGAGTCAAAATCTTGCAGTAGGTACCAGACCGCTTCGATGGCACAGGCAATTTGGGGGATCGGCGTTGACCAGAGGAGAATATACACAACGCCCCAGACTGGTTGCCCGACATAAAATTTGTGGACGCCGGAGAGGGGCGTTACCGAACCAAGGAGGGCGAGACCGACAGCAACTTTTCGGTCTTTGGGCTGGGTCAAAAATTTGGCGATCGCCTGTTTCATGGCAGCTTAGATGTGGAAAACCATACTTTGCGACGGGAAATGCCTCCACTAAAATTTAAGGAAGACACTCACCCCCTATGGTAGAGCAACTTATCCAAGCCGTAGCAGTGCATAGGAGTAATGATGGGATTTTTTGATTCAGAAATTGTCCAGCAGGAAGCCAAAACTTTATTTGAAGACTACCAAAACTTAGTCCAACTCGGCAGTGACTTTGGTAAGTTCGACCGGGAAGGCAAAAAAATGTACATTGACCAGATGGAAAGCGTCATGGATCGCTACAAAATTTTCATGAAGCGCTTTGAACTCTCCGATGACTTTATGGCCCAAATGGCCGTTGAGCAGATGAAAACCCAGCTTGGTCAGTTTGGCATGACCCCCCAACAAATGTTTGACCAGATGAATCTGACCCTCGAACGCATGAAAGCCCAAATCCCTGACTAATGGCAGCAAAAACAATTATCGCCTTTGACTTCGACGGGGTGATCTGTGACGGGTGTCCTGAATATTTCCATTCCGCTTCGCTTGGCTACCAAAGAATTTGGCCGGACGAACCCATAACCCCAACGGCAACCTTGCAGGGGAGTTTCAATGATCTACGCCCTCTGATCGAAACAGGTTGGGAAATGATTATTCTTTTGCGGGCGCTGCGGCAGGGCATTCCCACGGTTCAACTTTGGCAAGCATGGTCAGCCATTGTTCAACGAACTCTCCAGCAGGAAAATCTCAGTGCTACCCAGTTAATGGAAGCTCTTGATCAGGTGCGCGATCGCCAACTGCAAACCCGGTTAGATCAATGGCTCGGACGACACCATTTTTATCCGGGAATGGTAGCTTTACTGCAAAATTTATTGCAGCAAAATGACGCAACGCCCTATATCATCACGACGAAGGAAGCCCGGTTTACGCGACAGTTACTCCAGCACCAAAACGTCGATTTCCCGGCGGCCCAGATTTTTGGCAAAGAGCAAAAACAGCCCAAAACCGCTACTTTAAAACAATTGCTTTCTCCAGGGGTAGAGACTTTTTTATTTATTGAAGATCGCCTCAAAACCTTAGAAAAAGTCCAACAGCAACCTGAATTAAGTGCCTTGCAACTGTTTCTCGCGGACTGGGGTTATAACACCGCCCCTGAGCGATCTAGCGCCACACAGCAGGGGATTCCCGTCGTAAATTTGTCCCAATGGGTTCAAGCGGTCACTGAAACAATTTCTTAAAGTCTACAATTGCCGTTCCACTTGGATCATCCGCCGATAGGACAGCCAGCCGCCCCCAATCATCGCCAGGGCAAAGATGCCCAAAAACCACAGATGATTGGCGATCGCCCCGATGGTTTCCCCCTCAGCCCAAAGACCCACTAAAGCTTCATTCATGTGAAAAATCGGATTGTATTGGGCCGCATTTAGCAAAGCCTCTGGGAAGAGAGAAGTCGGTAAAAAAGCGCCGCCAAGGATCAATAACGGTACGCCGAAGGTCGCAACTAAAGCATTCACATCCTCTGTGCGTTTCGCCAGTTGGGTACCCAGAATAAAACCGACCCCCACATAGGCGATGATACTCAGGAAAATAATCCCAATGCCCACCAGCACCGACCCCGTGAAGGTCGCGCCCACAAAAATGGCGATCGCAAAGACCAGTAATGCCTGACCAATCCCAATCAAACAATGGGCCAGGAAAATTCCTAGAAAATAGGCCGTCCCACTCAACGGAGAAATAAATAAACGCTTGAGGGTGTGTTGTTCCCGTTCCGAAACCACCGTCGCAATACTGCCCCCCAAGCAGCTAAAAAATAGGGCTGCCCCTACCAGCGTTGAGGGGGCGGCAAATTCCATGGCTTCAGCCAAGCTCAAACCTGCCCGCTCCGCCAAAATAAATCCATTGAGGAACAGGAGAGATACCGGAAATAAAATCCAAAAAATTAAGCTCCGTCGCCGCCGCCACAACTCCAGCAAGATTCTCTGGCTAACGGCGATCGTTTCGTACCAATATTTCATCCGTAAAGGTGCCTAGCGATCATGGCCTACAGGGTTTGATCCAACTCCGCAATCAATTCATCTAATTCTTCGAGGGCTTGGTTAACATCGAGCCGCAGAGTGCCAATATTCGGATTTTCAAGCAGCTTGAGTAATACTGTTCGTTTACCTTTGATCGCGTCAATTTTTGTTTTAAGTACAGCCAGATCTGTCATAGCACTTTAAGATTTGTAGGAATAAATACTATCCGCTAAAGACCATACCCCAAAAAATGGGAGCTTGCCCAGGTCTATTCAATGTCCGCGAGGTTAATTCGAGAAGGACGCTGCTCTGCGAGGCCCCCCGCTTCCTTGAGTTTCGCCAGGAACTCTTCTGTGAGTTTCATAAATGCCTTCGCTCCAGCCGTATTCGGCATCGAAACAACGACCGGCTGAAATGTATCCAGGGCCTTGGCGACATTCACATCCATGGGAATTTTGTACTTAAAAATTTGCGTACTGGTAAAGTCATCACTAACCCGTTTCATCACTTGGTTATAGTAGCGATTGAGCAGGCTCCCACCAGAAAGAATAAAAACGATGCCCAATAGATCTAATTTAATCGGATCGATATTTCTGGGGTCAGTATCCTGATGGCTATCCCGTAGGGCACGGATTCGCCGTTGCAGTAGTTGAATTCCCACCACAGACAAAGGTTCGGGGCGGGCAGGCAAAATATAAAAGTCGCTGGCGGCCAAACCACTCCGGGTTACCAGGTTATAGCCGGGGGCACAGTCCATAATGATGAAATCATATTTATCCATTATCGGGGCCAGGATCTTACGAATTAAGACCAGCTCAAAATTGTTCCAGATGGCTTGAAAGTCTAGGCTGGGATCTTTATGGGCTTTTTGGTGCAGCATTTCCGAGACGAGATATTCGTCATAAAGCTCAATGTCACCGGGAAGGAGGTCTAAGCCCTGGACGTTGGCAATGTAAGGACAAATGATGTCATTAATATCCAAGCTTTGTTTGAGGGTCGGCTTGATGGCCATTTCGATGAGATGGCTAATGGTACGGCGGCCTTTGCGGATCCGGGCAAAATCCTGGGGAGGCATCAAACTGAGGGTGGCACTAATCTGGGAGTCGAGATCAACAACAAGTACGCGTTTTTTGTGGTGGCGGGCAAGGCAGGCGGCAAGGTTGACGGTGAGGGTGGTTTTACCAACGCCCCCTTTCATGTTGACGGTACTAATGATGAGTGCCATAGGAACCTGGGAAATAGGTGGTTGGGTGAGTGGATTGACGGGGAAGTTAAGGGTGTTAGGTTAAGATTTTTAGTTATTGTACCGCCATCTTCTAGTTTCCTTTGGGAATTAGGGCAACCGCAAAATTGAGGATGCTAGTGGTCAGGGACTCTGTAAAAAAGTAGGGTTAAATTATTTTTGATCAATGGGTCAGTTTGCCTGGGAAAATTTAGCTGAATATCTCCGTTTCTCGATTGCGCCCCAGGCGGAAAAGCTGGATCAAGATCCCCTGGCTCTCGGTCGAGCCCTTGATAGTCTAGGCGATCGCCACCTCCTGGCGCTCCGGGTGCCCGAAAATTTAGGGGGTTCTGGGCTGAGCACGATGGAATATTACCAAGCCACAGTGGCAATGGCGGCGGCTTCGGGAGCTTTAGCTTTTCTGCAAACCCAACACCAGAGTGCGGCCAGTCGCATTGCCCGATTTGGCAACTCTGAGCAGCGACGATTATTACCCCAAATGGCCAGGGGGGATGTGCAAATTGGTGTGGGCTTTTCCCATCTCCGGCGGCGGGGCGAACCGGCAGTACAGGCGATGCCCCAGGGTGATCGTTATTGCTTAACGGGGACGATTCCTTGGGTGACAGGCTATGGTTTTTTTCAACGGGCGATCGCCGGAGCCACATTACCCGACGGTTCAGAATGGTATGGCCTGATTCCCCTCAAAACGTGCCAACAGTCGGAGCAGGGAGAAAT
This sequence comes from Synechococcus sp. BDU 130192, assembly GCF_963876085.1. Lineage (NCBI taxonomy): Bacteria > Bacillati > Cyanobacteriota > Cyanophyceae > Synechococcales > Synechococcaceae > Synechococcus > Synechococcus sp. BDU 130192. The sequence goes on from NZ_CAWNNO010000013.1 coordinate 15,377, forward strand.
TTTTTGTAGCCAACCCCTCCCCCTCGCCGCCATGGGAGTGAGCCAAACGGTGACAGTCAAACTCCAAAATTGGTTAGTTCCTGCCACAGATGTTCTGGTAATCCAGCCCCCCGGCACGATTCACAAAGGCGATCGCCAACAGGTTTTGCACCATGGCTTTTTCGCCCTCGGTTGCGCGCGCGGGGTGCTCGATTGGTTGGCAATGGCTGAATTTGATGATTTAGCGGCCCTAGAAGATCATTGGCAAGTACTGCATGATCAGTTGTTTTGTGCCATTGAAGAACCCCAAACAGAAAGTTTCCAAACCCAATTGGCGTTGCGTCTAAGCGTGATCCAAATGGCCCAAACCTTCGCCCAAATTGCCCTTACTTGGTCCGGGGGAGCAGGAAATTTACTCACCAGTCCGGCTCAACGTCTTTATCGCGAAGCAATGATGTACAGCATCTTTGGTCAAACCCAGGCCATTCGCGCCGCCATGGTCAAAAGCTTGCTACCGGGAAAAAGTTCAGGATATACTGTTAAATCGAATTACGCGGGTGTAGTTCAGTGGTAGAACGTCAGCTTCCCAAGCTGAATGTCGTCGGTTCGAGTCCGATCATCCGCTTTGACTTGGAAAATCAATATTATTTCCCAGGATTAAAATTGAGTGGTTTTGCTCCATTCAGTTTGGAACAATTATCAGCCCCCCAAACACCCAAAAAGGTTCCCAGCAGATTATTGAATCCACTGGGAACTGAAATTTTGAGATCATCTAAGGACAAAAATTCGCATTTTAGTATTTACGCCTTAGTATTTACGCCAACGGTTGAGATAGAATTCGCCGATGCTGGCAACGCCTGTCGCTTGGTGAGTCTGGGCTTCTAAGGTGCGGAGGCGATCGCCTTGCAATTTGTATTGTTGCTGCAAATCCGCATGGGCCTGTTTCAGACTGGCGATCGCCTGGGCTTGGTCAGCTTGGGCGGCTATTTGTGCTCGACTAGACTGTAGCGCCTGTTCGAGTTGAGCGATCGCCTGGCGTTGCTGGGTCATTTGGCTTTGTAGCGTTGCCTCAGCGGTACTGGCTGCCTGGAGTTGCTGTTGCAGTGTTGCTGTTTCTTGTTGCAGAGCCGTAAGGCGTTCCTGGAGTTGGGTTTGTTCAGTTTGGGCTTGTCGTGCCGCTACCCCCTGTTGCTGGAGTTGAGCAATCTCTGCTTTCTGAGATTCAAGGGTTTGGGCAAGGGTTTTGTTCTCGCTTTGAATTTTCTCAAACTGGGTCGTGACTTGGTCAAGTTCTTGTTGCAATGCTTTATTTTTTTCGTTGGTCGCCCCAAGATTTTTTGCTGATTCATTTAACTGTTTTGTTAAGTCTTGAATCTGATTTTTTTGATCAGCAATTTGCTTTTCGAGGGCCGCGATTTTTGGAGACTGATCGGTGACTGCCGGGGCTGATTTTTCGACAGTATTGGGACGAGCCACTGGCCGTTTAAGGGGAGGAGAAGCCTCTGCTAATTTAACTTCTAGATCGGCAATGATCTTCGCTTGAGAAGCAACTTTTTGGGCTAATTCTGCATCGGGATCAGGGGCCGTTGGTTTGGTATTAGCGGCAGTGGTTTCGGCCAAATCTACTTGTACTTTTGCGGTGTCTTCGGCTTCGTTTTCAACGGACACCAAAAGATTCTTTTCTGCTTCCGGTGCTGTGATTGAGACAGTACCCGCCATTAGGTTCTCGACAAAGGCAGACCGGGAAAAGCCAGATTTTTGAGCCATTTCTGCAAGGCGATCGATGGCTTGGGACGTAAGGGATAGGGTAACAGCATTTTTGCCAGTGGTCTTACGTTTCTTTTTTGCCATGTAGATTGCCTCAAAATTTTCTCTAGCCTTTAACTATAGGATAGGCATCTGCCCACTGTAAAGTCAGAAAAAGCCTTCATAATACTTCACAAAAGAAAATTATTGACCTTCTTTAAGGCTGTGGGGATCAGCAAGTTTTTTATTGGCAAAAGGGGGCATTGGCCAACCTAAGCGGGTTGGTTGTTGGTAAATTTTGCGGAGGGTATTGATATCAGCGGCAGAGATCCTTGCTTGGGTGCCCATTTGTCTTGGGAAAAGCGCATCTGCAGCATTGGGACTATGACCCCAGATACCAAGGGCGTGGCCCAATTCATGGCAGGCGGTGTTTTGGGTGGCGATCGCCCCTTGGTGATCATTCAGCAGAATGGTCATGCGGTGGCGGAGGATATTTTGGTCATCGATGTAAAATTCGTAGCGAGTTTCGGCATTGCGGCCCAGGGAATAGCGAATTTTGCCCGTTTCTGGGTCGGTCTCCCTTTGGGCTGGGGGGGCTTGCCGCTGAATGATGATATCCGCAGTCTCTATTGTTTCTACCGTTAACAACGGTATGTATGCTTGCCATTGGGCGATCGCCGCGAGGGTGGCCCGTTGCCATTGCTGTTGGCGTTGTTGGGCCGCTGGACTGACAGTGGGATCAAGAGGAGCCACGTAAACCTTCACTGGAAATTCCGACCAAATCAAATGACCCAGGGGGGAAGGGGTGACGGCCTCAAAGTAATCTGCCGCAGTTATCGGGTCTGGCGTCCCTTGGAGCACTTCTGGCAAAGGATGAATTTGGGCTTGGGGTAACCGCGTGAGTAAGTCTGAGCTTAAACCATAGCTGCTCCACTGAATCCCTAAGGCGATCGCCAGGCCCCCAAGGAGACCAAACCAAAAACGCCACCCCCAAAGGTGACGCCGCCAAGCACGAAAAATATCGTCCAACCTAGCCAAAGGAATCCTATTGACCAACGACTGGTGTTAACCAACCCGCACTCAGAATGACTGTCAAGCTCATAAAGGTAATGCACAAAATCCAAGTGGCACGGTTGAGAGCTGTTTCGGCACTTTTTGTACTGGTAAACATCTGCGCCTGACCGCCAATGCCCCCTAAACCGTCTCCCTTGGGGCTATGGAGTAAGACCAGCAGAATAAGGCCAACAGCGGAGACCATCCACACAATTTGCAAAATAGATTCCAACATAGATCAATGACGAACGAATAAATGTTTGATTTCAGCGGGGAAACTTTAGGATAACCGATTTATCGACGTCGAGTCACGGCATAGGGGGCCGGAGCAATGAGAGACTGACCCGTCATTTCCTGTGGTTTGTCAATGCCAAGAATATCGAGGATTGTCGGGGCGACATCTGCTAAACAGCCATTTTCCCGCAACACCACATCAGCACCATGACCTACCACCTTACGGCGTTCCCCTTCAATCAAGATAAATGGCACAGGGTTAGTTGTGTGCGCTGTCCAAGACTTCCCTTTTTCATCGGCCATATATTCTGCATTGCCGTGATCAGCGGTGATTAATGTCGTGCCGCCCATTTTGCCGATGGTTGCTACCAAACGGCCTAAACAATGATCAACAGTCTCAATGGCCTGTACCGCCGCTTCAAGTTTTCCAGTATGGCCGACCATGTCCGGATTGGCATAATTAATCACCACCAGACTATAAATACCTTTTTCGATGGCTTGGCAGGCCGCATCCGTCACTGCTTTAGCGGACATTTCTGGCTTTTGGTCGTAGGTCGCCACCTGGGGGCTAGAAATTAACTCTCGATCTTCTCCTTCGAAGGCAACCTCTAAGCCACCATTAAAGAAATAAGTAACATGGGGATATTTTTCTGTTTCTGCGGTGCGGAATTGCTTCAGGCCATTGTCCGCAATCACTTCCCCAAGGATTTTCGTCAGGTTTTGGGGTGCAAAGGCGACCTGTACGGGCAGGTTGGCATCGTATTGAGTAAAGGTGACAAAATTGAGATCCGGAATCAATTTCCGCTCAAACCCTTGGAAATTCTTGTCTACTAGGGCATAGGAGAGTTGGCGGGCACGGTCGGGTCGGAAATTGTAGAAAATCACCCCATCGCCTGGTTCAATGGCGCCTTCCTTAAGGCGTACAGGTGGGATAAATTCATCGGTTACACCGTTGTCATAGTGGCTTTGGAGGATCTCAGCAAAGGAACGTTGGTCGAGATTACCGTTTTGGGTCATCACGTCATAGGCTTGCTTGACGCGATCCCAGCGGCGATCGCGATCCATGGCAAAGTAGCGGCCACTGATCGTCGAGATCGAGCCGACCCCAAATTTATCGATGTGCGCTTGGATTTGTTGGAGGTAATTAATCCCTTCGGTGGTATTGGTGTCGCGCCCGTCGGTGATGGCATGGATATGGACATCGGCAATGCCGTTAACCTTGGCTAGGTCTAACAAACCGAGGAGGTGATTGAGATGGGAGTGGACACCACCATCTGAGCAAAGACCAATGAGATGTAATTTTTTTCCGGCTTGGCGGGTTTCTCGGCAAACTTTAACGAGGACGTCATTGCGGAGGAAGGAACCGTCTTCAATGGCATCGGAAATACGCACCAGTTCCTGGGGGACGACACGTCCTGCGCCAAGGTTTAAGTGACCGACTTCAGAATTCCCCATTTGGCCATCGGGCAACCCCACCCTTTTTCCGGATGTATGGATTAATGTCGAAGGGTATGTAGCGAAAAAGGCATCGACATTTGGTGTATTGGCAGCCGCAATGGCATTTGCGTTAGCTTCTTGACGGTAGCCCCAGCCATCTAAGATTACGAGCACCACTGGGGATACAGGTGCGTTCGCCATGATGAATTCTTTCCTCTATTGTGGGTGTCTGTACGGGGGAATGCAAATCGATAATATCACTTTCTGTAATTTAGACTATCATTCCCGAAAATTAATAATGTTTTAATGTTGTTTTCTCAAAGTTTACGTAAATTTATCGGTCATCTCACATATTTTTCTAACGGCGTCGCCAAAGGCAAAAGATTGCGCCGCCTAAACCACCAAGGGGAAATAGGATGGGGGCAAACCAGGCAAGGGTTGCAATTTGCCAACGACGGAGATTTAGACGTCGCTCTTGGGGGGTTCTCGGTTGGATTGCGAGGGGCGCCTCTTCCGTTTGGGCCAGCCAATTCACGGTATTGAGCAAGAGGTCGCTGTTTAGGTATTGTTCTAGCCAACCATTGGTTACAAAGGTGGTGTTACCAATTGCCACAAGGCGAGTTGCCTTCATTGTAGCTTGGGAATCTATTTTTTCCAGGGCCCAGCCAAAGGTCAGGGGGCCGGGGCGATCGCCTGGGGGGTCAAAGGTCGGATCCGGGATTTCGGGTTGGCTTTCGGCCCAGGCCTGGTCATCGGTACGGAGGATTGCGGTGGCGGCGATCGCCTCTGTGGTGTCGCTGAAAATGGGGCGCACCGCTTGATAGATAGAGTTTTGTCCAGCAAGGGCCGTGGTGATCGGATGGTCACCGTATTGATTTAATACGAGGGTCGATTGTCCTAAACCGAGGAAGTCCGCCCGGTTCCCTTGGTCGAGAATGAGCCGTTGATCGAGGCTGAGGCCCCACTTGTCCAGAAGCGAATTTAACTGGGGATCTGTTTGGGGATCAAGCAGAAGGAGGAGACTTTGGTTATTCGCAAGGGCAGTTTCCAAGAGGGCAACTTCTCCTGGGAGAAATGGCGTTTGGGGGCCAATGACTGCAATCAGATCGGCATCTGGGGGAATCGTAGGCGTTTGGGTGAAATTTAGCGGAGAGACTATATAACCTTGGGTGGCCAAAAGTTGGGCCATTTGCCCTAGCCCTCCGGGAATTTGGTCGAGGGGCGGTTCGCCGTGGCCTTGGAGGACGTAGAGGTGGGGTTGGCGATCGCCTTGGATTTGCAGAATGCTATTGGTCAGTTGGCTTTCTGTGAGTGGTTCCCCCTGAGCTAAAACTTTCAGCAGTTGGGTTTTATCGCCATATTCAAGGTGAACTTCGCCGCGACTCTCGACCTGGAATCGCTGTACTGCCTCGATATTACGGTCTGGATCGACAAAAACATAGCGAAAATTATTGGGATTGAGCCGTTGATAATTGTCTAAAAAGGGCTTTAAATTCGCATCGTCCGTTTCCTGGAAGAGCCACAGGGTTAGAGGTTGAGATAGATTTTGCAGTACCCCTTGGGTTTGGCTAGAGAGGGTGTGGATTTGGTTTTCTGTGAGATCAATGCGGAGGGGGAGCTGGACAGCTAAAAAATTCGTCAGACAAAAAATGAGCAAAATGGCGATCGCCCCCACAACCCCATTCGTCCCCATCTGGGTAGATCGCTTGCGCCAGAACCGTTGCAGCCCCGTTCCCAAACCTGGAAAATGACTGATCCCCCAACCCAACAGCAATAACCCAACCAGAATCAAGCCATAGGCGAAGCCTTCTCCCGTGGCCCCTAGGACGACAGCGCCCGCGACCACCAGAGCCAAGCCTAACCAAATGAAATATCGTGAAAATCGTTGCTGTGGAAACATGATGCTCTGTTAACAATATCAAGAAACCATCAACGCCGTGCCCAGCGCAAAGCTTCAATGGATTGAGCCGTGAGGACAACCCCCAGAATGCTATAGCTGAGGAGTAAGACCAGGCTACTGCTATCGAAAATTCCCTCGAGGAAATTGTTGTAATGTTTCAGTAAAGAGAGATGTTTGAGGCCATTGCCCAACGGCCCCGACAGGCGATCGCCCAGCATATCCAACAGCCACAACATCAGCACTAGGGTAAAGGTCAAGACCGCCGCAATCAGGGAACTGTCTGTGAGAGACGACACGAACATCCCCAAAGATAAAATAGCGGCCACCAAGAGCAACAATCCCAAATGCGCCAAGAGAAAGAGACTGAGGGGAAAGGCCGGGGCTGCATTCGCTAAGACAATCAGTTCCCACAGCACCATGGGCAGGAACAGTACCGAAAAAAATGTCACGACTCCCAACAATTTGCCCACTGCCACCGCCCAATTCGTCACCGGGGATGTCGCTAAAAGTTCCAAAGTGCCCTGTTTGCGTTCTTCAGCATAGAGACCCATGGAGAGCAACGGCAACAGAAACAAGACTAAAATGCCCAGGATGCCCCAAAAAGCCTGGAGAAATTCCGTGGCCACATCAATAGGTGGTAAGGCAACGCCCATCTGTTCTTGGGTCGCGACAAAGGTAACAATGCCCTGGGGGCCAATCAGGAGCATCAGGAAGAAAAATCCCCCCAAAAACCACAGCAACGTCGCAAAAATATAGGCGAGAGGAGCGGTGAAGTAGCTCTGTAGTTCCCGGCGAAAAATCGCCACAATATTATTCAGCATCAGCATGGAGTTGTTCAGACATCGGATCGTTCGCCTCAGCGTCTAATAATTCTAAAAAAACGTCCTCAAGGCTGGGGCGCAGTCGCTGCATTTCATAGAGACCGACCCCTGCATTGACAAGGATTCTGGCAATGTCTTTGCCCCATTCGGGATTGTCCGCAGTGGTGATCCGGAGGCGGGGACGCCGGGGATTCATTGATGCTAAAGATTCGATATGAATAACACCAGGTAAGGGATCAAGGAGACGTTGGATTTGCGCTAGTTCGCCGTCGGTCTCTAGTTCGTAACCGTGGTAATTGAGGAAATGATTCTGGAGATTGTGGGGGGTATCGGTGGCGACGAGGTGGCCTTGGTTAATCATTACCACCCGGTCACAGGTGAGACTGACTTCTGAGAGGAGATGGGTGGATAACAAAATAGTGCGATCGCCGCCTAAGGATTTAATCAGGTGTCGCACTTCGATCATCTGGGCGGGATCTAAACCAACGGTGGGTTCATCGAGAATGATCACCGGGGGGTCATGGACGATCGCCTGGGCAATGCCGACCCGTTGCCGATAGCCCTTAGACAGATTACGGATGTGGTTGTTGGCTTTGGTTTGTAATTGGCACTGGGTGAGGGCAGCTTGGATTTTGTGGGGGCGATCGCCAGCATTGACCCCTTTGAGCTGTAAGACAAAATTGAGATAGTCAGCCACGGTCATATTGGGATAGAGGGGCGGATTTTCCGGGAGATAGCCCAGATGTCGTCGCACTGCCATGGATTCTGTGTGGACATCGTAGCCCGCAATTTTCGCCGTGCCCGTCGTCGCTGGTAGATAGGCACTGAGAATGCGGAGGGTCGTGGTTTTCCCTGCGCCGTTTGGCCCCAAGAAACCGACAATTTCCCCTGTTTCTACCCGAAAACTGAGATCGGCGATCGCCTCTGTTTGGCCATAGGTTTTGCCAAGCTGCTCAACTTCAATCATGGTGCACTAAAAAATTCGCCAACCCCAAATAACTGAGCCTAACGTTGGTCGGAGTCAAGATAATCCTCTTCTGTCTCTGGAGTTTCCATTTCTTCTTTGAAGCCCCGCAGGGTTTTTCCTAGGGCACTGCCCACTTCAGGGATTTTCTTTGGGCCAAAGATCAACACCACCACCCCTAAAATAATCAACACTTCAGGCCAACCTAAGCCGAACATGGGCGTACCCCTCACAAACATTAATTTATGGGACAATTGTGCCGCATTTGCGGCGGTTCCAGTATATCTTTGGTTCTAAATTCTGGGTCTAGGTCACCACTCGCGTTACCTACAGGGATCTAGAACATTGTTTCAAACCACTTTTTAAGATTGCTTTTTCGCCCATGACTGCCCCTGCAACCAAGCCAAAATTTTATCCCCTCATCGAACAGCTCGCTGGTGTCATTCTCGAAACCTGGCATCAACACTTAGAGCTAGAACCCTTTACCCTGCCGGAAGGCCTCGGCTACATCGAAGGGAAATTAGAAGGGGAACGGCTCACCATCGAAAATACCTGCTACCAGAGCCAGCACTTCCGCAAAATGCACCTGGAAATGGCCAAAGTGGGCGAAAACCTCGATATTCTCCATTGTGTGATGTTTCCCCGCGCGGAATATGCTCTACCAATGTTTGGCTGTGATTTAGTCGGTAATCCCCGTGGGGTCAGTGCGGCGATCGCCGATTTATCTCCGACCAGCGCCGATAAAACTTTGTCTACGGCTTACCAAACACGACTACGACAAAATCAAGGCAACTTAGACTTTTCCCAGCCCCGTGATCTCCCGGAATGGGGCGCAATTTTTTCGGAATTTTGCCTCTTTATTCGTCCCAGTAGTCCCAGCGAAGAACAGCAGTTTTTGGAACGGGTGCGGGAATTTTTGACGATTCATTGTCAGTTGGCCCTGGGTTTAGAAAAGCTTTCTGCGACTGACCAGGCCATTTATCTGGCTGGACAACGGCACTATTGCCAAGAACAGCAGCGGAATGACAAAACGCGCCGTGTTTTAGAAAAGGCTTTTAACCCTGACTGGGCCGAGCGCTATATGAGTCAGGTGCTGTTTGATATTCCTAATTCTGGTCAAGCCAGTAAAACCTCATAGTATAGATACAGCATCGAATTCTCTACAGACGACCTTTTGATAAGTTTGTAACGAGACAATTTATTGTTACTTAATACTGTCTAATACATAGCTAGTACTAAAAACTATATCAAACCTTAAAATCGGATAAAACAAAAGTTCTATAATTTGATTTGTGACCAATCTTGTGAGGTATGTATCAGCGCAATGTCAAGTACTAACACTGGTATTGAATGGACGGATAAAACATGGAATCCCACGACTGGATGTAATAAGGTGAGTCCGGGTTGTCAGTACTGTTATGCTGAGACACTTACAGGGAGATTTCCTAAGAGCTTTCCACAAGGTTTCAGGTTGACACTGCATCCAGAACGATTAAGTCAGCCAAAAAAGTGGCGAAAACCCAGTCGAGTTTTTGTTAATTCCATGAGTGACCTTTTCCATAAAGATATTCCTTTTTCTTATTTGCAAGAAATTTTCACAGTGATGAAAGAAACTCCATGGCACGTGTATCAGATCCTGACTAAACGTGACCAGAATTTGACAAAATTAGCATCTCAACTTGAATGGCCTAAAAATGTTTGGATTGGTGTATCCGTAGAAAATCAAAAATATACTCATAGAATTGATGCTTTGAGACAAGTACCTGCACAAGTACGCTTTCTTTCGTGTGAACCTCTTTTAGGCTCGTTGAGCTTAAATCTAGAAGGGATTAATTGGGTAATTGTTGGTGGCGAGTCTGGGCATCAACATCGCCCTATGAATCCAGAGTGGGTGCGCAATATTTTATACCAAACACGAAAAGCTGATGTTGCATTCTTCTTCAAACAGTGGGGGGGACATCACTCCAAAGCTGGTGGTAGAATGCTTGACAATAAAATTTGGGATGAAATGCCATCTGCTTGGTATAAACATCTTGATAAATGGCCAAAACAAAAGATTTCTAAGTATCTTAAATCTGATGAATTAGAACAAAGACATTTGATTTCTGCACAATAAAGAGAGCTTGACTATGAATCGTCTTGGAAGTGAGGGTGAGGATATCATTGGACGTTGGTCAGAGGAAAAGTTGGATTTACTGGGGAAGTACCTCAAAGCTTACTCGGTTATCATGAATGAACAGAAAAAAAGTTGGCTTAAAGCATATTATTATATTGATGCTTTTGCTGGCTCTGTTAGACCTTTAGCAAGAGAACAAGGACAACAAAATAGTAAAAATCATCAGCAAGCACTGCCTTTACTACCAGATAACAAACATATTATTACTGAGGAAGAACAGCGCTATATCGATGGTTCTCCTTTACGCGCCTTGCAAACAGAACCCCGTTTCGATGGATACTGGTTTATAGATGTTTCTCCTCAACGTATAGCTCGTGTGAAAAGGCTGCGTGAAGAATTTTTAAATTGTGTAATCGAAGTACGTAAAGGGAACTGTAATCAGGTCTTGTGTAATGAGATCATTCCACAACTTCCCTATGCATCAAAACAACGAGCATTTGTTTTTTTAGACCCCTATGGTTTACAAATAGACTGGGAGACAATAAGAAAATTGGCAGATACTAAGACCTGTGATATTTTCATCAACTTCTCGGTGATGGGTGTGACTCGTTTACTCCCTAGGGATCAAAATCCAGAACCAGAAGTGATAGAACAATTGAGTAAGGTTATGGGTAGTACAAACTGGATTACCGAGATCTACAGAGAAACACCAGGAGTTCAACTAGATTTATTTGGAAATCCAACAAAATCTACATCGAATCGTGAGGCAATTCAGGCTGAATGGTTAGCCCGCTTGTATACACAGCAATTAAAAGCACTTTTTCCACATGTTAGCAAGCCTGTACTCATGCGCAATTCAACAAATTCAGTGCTGTATGCGCTATGTTTAGCAAGCCACAATCACACAGCTATCAAGATTACAAACGAAATCTTTAATCGGTACGAAAGATTAAGGGATCTGGGAAGATAGAAGAAGATCTTCTTAAGCTGATAAAGCTTAAGATGTGACTCTGTAGCTCCCTGAGGGCTGAGCATGGGAAGCTTTAGTTACCACAGCAGCGGTCAATGCCCAGACTATCAAGGATTAAATCACTCACGGCATTGGCCACCGCAAATTCGCCATAAAACGATTCTTTAAAGTTAAAAGAGCGCATTTCTGTGACGATAGCGATCACGAGGGAACCAAGGTCATTTTCCCCTTCGAGACGTTGACGCACGTAAATTTCCCGGGCGCGATTGGCAATTTTTTCGTTGGCCGGTTCTGGTAAAAACTCCGTATCAAGCCAATGCTGTAGGGATTTTTCTAACCATTGTCCCTCAATGGCGGGATCAGTAATCGGTGGTAAGGTGATCGGCGGAATCGGTTCAGCCATATAAATTGCGGAAAAGGTGCACAGTAGCGGATTGACCCTCAGTATATCAATTTCCCTTAGACCTGGGGGCCTTTAAGAAAAACGACCTGCACCTTACGGAAGACAAGTCGTTAATGTTTTTTCTTTTTTTTCACGAGCACGGAGGGATTCGAACCCCCGACCCTCAGAACCGGAATCTGATGCTCTATCCACTGAGCCACGTGCCCATACAGGAATACAAGAATAACATGTTTTAGATCATTCGGTAGGGGTCGGCTGAAAAGTTTTCAGGTCGGATTGTCCGAGGCGTTGGATCTGTTGTTGTAGTCCCCAAAGACAGCCGAGAATCATGCCCCACTGGGCGATCGCACTCCAGATCACCATGCTGGGTACGGCTAGAGCAACGGCTCCGAGGGGAAACGCCGAAAAAAGACCAAGGGTAATGGGCAAGGTAAAGCGTCCATGGAAGACCATGAAGAGGATAAAAGGGACAACACTAGGCCCGATAACGGCAACCCCGACCCAAATAGCTCGTTTTTGACGACGGAGAAAGATCCATTGGGTCAAAATTCCGAGAAGGAAAAGGCAGCTCCCCTGAAGTCCTAAAGCTGTGATCACCAGCAATTTTTGGTTGGGCATGGGGGACAAGAGGACAATGGCCATTTGATAGCCCGTGGTAAGGAGCAACATCAAGGCGATCGCCCCTAGGGCCGGAGAGCGATCATCCCTGAAAAAAGCCCATGTAAACCGTCGGCGAGAAGCATTCTGGTGCCGAAATCTCGCCCAATCCTGTACCCGCTGCCGGGTCGGTGTTAACAAAAGAATTAACCCCAACATTACCACCCAATAGAAGCCTTGTAGGGTTTGAAAATTGGCAAACAGACGTTCGGGGCGATCGCCAGCCCAAACAAACCCAGTCATAAAAATCGTGCTGCTAACGGCGACCCCGCAGCCCATGGCTTTCGTGATCATCGTGGCCTGGGGATCATAAAAACGCCGCCGAATCCCTTGCCAAGCCAAGGCCCCTAAAAGAGCATAATGGATCGCCATAAACCCAAGGCCCCCCAGCCCGATCACCCAAAGGGAAGAGCCATAGCATTGGGTCTGAAACCAGTTATGGGGCAAGAAATAACCGATGGTTTCCGGGGCGAGGGAATTTTGGTCAACGAGGTAATAAAAGACATTACCTGGATAAAATAGCCGCACCCAATCAAAAGGGGTATAGCTGGGAAAATTATCCTCAAAACAAACCACAGACATCCCAAAAAGATAGAGGCCGAGGCCACCACTATAGAGCCAGGTGTGAAAGCCCCCCAACAGTTCACGACCCACGAAACTCCATAGAACCGCCCCCGTAAAGGCAGTTAAACTGGCGGCGATCGCCACCCCATAGAGCATCATTAGCCAACCCAAAGCAATGCCGCCTTGAAAACCGAGCCACAGGTGCCAGGGCAGAACAAAGGCTAAACCAAGATAGATGAGGCTAGGCACTCCCAACAGCTTCCCCAGCAAAATTTTTGAGACGGGTTGGGGACTGAGGCGCACAAAACCCAAAGTCCCCCGTTGTTCTTCCTTCGCGATATCGGCCCCAATTAAATGGGTACCAACCACCAGGAGAATCCCTAGGCCCACCAGAGTCAGAGCCATGAACACATCAAAATGCCATAACTGCCAGTTGATCAGCCAGTCGTTGCCATCCCTCAAACATTGATAAGTAGACCGCCAGTAGTCATCTTCCGGGCCGGTACAGTAACGGTTGTAGGGTTGATCAACCAGGGCATTTGGCAATTCCCCCAGGTAGACAAGGTACAGCAGGAATTGGGTAAAACTAGCGAAACCAAAGGCGATCACCACATTTTTACGGGTGAAGCGGCCTTTTAATTCCCGAAAAAGTTGGGGATTCCAATCACCGAGGGTGTTGAGGATTTTATCCATGGTTGATACCTGGGATTACGGTTCTTAGGGATGGGGTACCATCGCTCACTAACGAAATTCAAGGGAACTAGGGGTTAACCTGCTGGGTTCAGGGTTTGCTTTAGTTCTGAGGTGCCAAGCTGCTGAATCCGGCGGCCCACAACCCGATGCAGCACGGCGATCGCCCCCATTTGGCCCAAAATGGTGAGAAAAATGCTGGCTAAACTGGCGTTTTCAGTGGCCACCATCGGGATAATTGTCCAAAACCAAGGGGCCGCCTGTAATTCTGGGTTAACGCCATTAATACCGAGGAAAATGAAGGGCAAGATCACCCCACTGGTGACGAGAATCGTGGCGCCGATGCCTTGCCGCTTGCCTTTTTTCAGGAGTACCCGCTGGGCCACAACACAGAGCAGAACAACCATTAAGCCCTGCATCACCACCCCAAGCGCAAAGGAGATTTTGTAGGGAGAAGCGACAATCACAGCCACAGCCAAGGCGATCGCCCCGGTGACAATGGCAACATTCACCATCACCGCGCCAATGGCAGGACTTCGTTCCCCAAAGAACCAATCTTGCCATTCTCCTTTTTGGTAACGGCTCCAATCTTGGAGGGACTGGAACGACGGTGAAAGCACCGCCATCAGTGCAAATAAGTAACAACTACCGGCCAGGGAAAGCAGTAGAAAATTAAATAACCAATCGTTGTGGTCGGCGATCGTCCCCAGGGGAGCTTGCACCGTAAAGCCAAGCCCAAAAATGGTAAGCAACGCCGTTAGGCTATAACTCTGTTTCTTGCTAAGGAGGGTGCCATTGAGATAATGAAATTTCCGGCGGAACGCTTGGAGAAACCAGTAGATCCCCATTCCATAAAGCAACAGATAAATCAAACCGGCGATTGCCCCATTCTCCCAAAGATAAACCCGGAAAAAAGAAACATCGGCGAGGCTATCGTAGTTAAACGTGAGCAGTTGTTCCGCAGCGGCACTGGCTTGACCCAAATACACCAACATATGCAGCGGATTAAACAAATTGACGCCATCGATAAGATTGCCGACGTGGCTATTTTCCTGGAGGAGAAACGTCGTGCTCCCCATCATCAAGTAAAAAAGTCCCCCCGTCGCTAACCAAGCTTTCAGGGCGGGTTGGGTTGGATTCACCAAACTATAGAGCGCCGCACCACTATAGAAAAAGCCGTAACTAGCTGTTATCACACCGTAGAAAAGCAGGATTAACGGCAACGGAATGCCGCCCCTGAGTCCGGCCCAAAAGTGTAAGGGGAAAACCAAGGCCAGACCGACATAAATTAAACTTGGCACACCTAAAATCTTGCCAATGGCGATCGCCTGGGCCGACTGGGGACTCAATTTGACGAAGTTCAAAGTGCCTGCCTTTTGCTCTTTGCCCAAATCTTGGATTAGTAAATAAACGCCCCCCAACAGCGCCACGAAAAATCCCACCACACTGAGGGTAATAAATAGGTCAGTCCACCACAGGGGCCAATTTAGGTTTAAATTTCCCGCCGCATCAGCCACACAAAAGTTTTGGCTATGGATCAAATGGCTATTGGGATCAAAGTCTGCCGGGGCGCGACCGATGCAGTAATGGTTGGTGGTGCTAATCCCAGCACTGGGGAGGGCGATTCTCAGACTTAAATAAAATATTCCCTGCGTGAACAAAGAGGCGATCGCCACTAAACCGAGGGCTTTTTTAGACAGTCGGCCTTTTAGCTCCCGAAAAAGCTGAGGATTCCAGTCACCGATGCGGTCTAGCCATTGATGAAAAACCATGATGTTTTGGAGATAGGGATCAATAAACGATTAAAAAATGTGGGCAAACTTATAGATAAATTCAAACGGCCACTGCTAGGTTGTTTGTTGGTGGCCCAGCTTCAGGAAAATGCTTTCTAGATCCTCCGTTTTGCCATAAAACTCAGACACTGGAATTCCTGCGGCGATGAGATCTTTTAAAAGTGCCGTGCTTTCTGCGGGAGTTCCCGCAAATTCTACTTGCAAACGATTGGGGGCGCAGCTTTCCCAACTCCGAACCAGGGGCTGCTGCTTTAGTTCCCCCACGAGTCCGTCTAGGTTATCCAGGGTACTAACCACTAAATATTGCCGGGAGAGCCGCTGGTACAAATCCTCTAGGGAGGTACTCTCGACGAGATAACCCAATTCCATAATGCCCACAGAAGAACAAAGCTCTGCCAAATCACTGAGGACATGGGAAGAGATAAGGATCGTCATGCCAGCTTCCTGGAGCACCTTAATAATTTCGCGAAACTGCATCCGCGCAATCGGGTCTAAACCGGAAACCGGCTCATCAAGAAGCAAAAGCAAAGGTTCGTGAATAATGGTGCGGGCCAGGCTGAGACGTTGTTTCATCCCCCGGGAAAGGGTGGCAATTTTGTCGTCCCGCTTGTGGGTAAGTTGCACCAGCTCTAGGACTTCGCTTAAACGACGCCGACGACGGGGTTGGTGGAGATTATAAAGACGCGCGAAGTAGTCCAGATAATCCCAAACATTGAGGTCATTGTAGAGGGGGAAATCATCGGGGAGATAGCCGAGGCGTTGCTTCAGGTGAGGGTTACTGTCATCCCGCAGGAGGCGATCGCCATGGATATAAATTTCGCCGAGGGTGGGTTCCTCTGCCGTGGCCAGCATGCGAATTAATGTGGTTTTCCCGGCACCATTAGGGCCAATCAAGCCGTACACTTCCCCCGGTTGTACCTGAAGTTCCACATCACTCACAGCCACCTGTCGGTCAAACTGTTTCGTCAAATTAAAGGTGGCGATCGCCATTTGGTCAACGGGTGGCAATGATGCCGATTGCGCAGTAAGCATAGGCCTTGGAATTCTTAACCTAATTTGCCCCTAGCTTAACCACAGTTAACCGCCGCTGCCCTGGGCCGTTACAAAATTGAAACAGCATTTCCCCAAGGATTTTTTCACTAAAAAGCAGGCCCCACTCGTGCGAGAACCTGCATCACATATTATCCGTTGTGATTGGGTCAATCCAATTCAGCTTGAATTCTTTTTACGCTGTCTCCAGCCATTCATAAATGCGGTCTAACTGCTCTAGGGTCACCAGGCCATACTGCCACAGCACCATGGGTAAAGGATGATGGGCAGAGGTATTACTCCGATGGCGTTCCATCACAGAAATAGATTCCCCAGGGATAGCCAGTTCTTCTTGCAGGAAGTGAATAAATTTTGAGTAGGTGATCGGCGTCATATATGGTTTTGCGCTCCATAACTTATGGAAATTTCACTAATACTTAGCGGTGAGGGAGAGGAGGATATGCGTTGACTGGGGTGAGGGGAAAATTGAAATTATCCTAAAGGACTTTGAGACAAACAAACATTATCTTAAAGGTGAATTTTTGATAAGTCTGTAGTAGAGATCACAAGGGGTTAGATTTCGTCTAGGGAGATGGGAACTCAGTGAAAAAAAGGTGACCCACGCTCTGCTCATCAATACTCCAGCCTTTATAAGTTTCCCCGATTATAGGGAGTGTTTTTCCCTTGTGGTGTGCTGTTTCTGTTTTTGCAACCCCAGATTGGTTAGGATAAAAAGAACCAAATTTCACCGGCAAACCTAGAGGCCCTATTTAGGTCGATGGTGAACGAAAAAGTGGAACTGATAAGGTTAAGGCCCATATCCTACTGTGCTTTTTTGCATTAAGCAAGAATCTTAATATCTTTTTCGGTTTGTTTGCGGTAGCGGGGATTTGCTTCACTGAACTTAATACTCAAGCGCCCCAGGCGAGCAACCCGATAAAATAACTCCCCAGAGACTTTCACAAGGCGATAGCCCATGAGCGATACGATTTTTGGCAAAATTATTCGGCGAGAGATTCCGGCGGATATTGTCTATGAGGACGATCTAGCCCTGGCTTTCCGTGATGTCAACCCCCAAGCCCCTGTGCATATCTTGGTGATTCCCAAAAAGCCAATTCCCATGCTGACAGCGGCCGATGATACAGATCAAGCGCTTTTGGGTCATTTATTATTGACCGTTAAAAAGATTGCCCGTCAGGAAAACCTTGATAAAGGCTACCGTGTCGTGATTAATACCGGTGAAGATGGGGGCCAAACGGTGTTCCATCTCCATCTGCATCTCCTCGGCGATCGCCCCCTAGCTTGGCCTCCTGGCTAAATCCTTGTAGCGTAAACCCCAGGCTTTTATTCCCTTGAGGTAGCGGCCCATGTCCTTTGACCCTTCTGCGCCCCCTTTCCAAACCCACACAGCGTCCCAACCCCGCACCATCACCCACATAGACAGGGCTTTCTATTATTTCGCCTATGGGTCTTGTATGTGTCCTGTCGATTTGGCCCGCACCATCGAGGAGGATGCCCACCAATTCGTTGTGGGCCGGGGCATTTTACAAAATTATCGTCTGGCGTTTAATCGTCTTTCTCCCAAACGCAAAAGCTGTGGTGTTTTGGATGTGGTGCCCCACGCAGGCAGTCATGTGGAAGGCGTTCTCTACCATTTACCCTGGCGAGTCAGTGAAAAGCTTGATCTGCGGGAGGAAGTCCCTACCAATGGTTATCGCCAAACCCAGGTGACCGTTGAATGCCAAGGCCAGCGGTTCCCCTCGGTGCGTACCTACGTCGTCGTCAATAAAACGCCCCAGGAAGTTCCCCCAGACGATTGGTATTTTTATATTGTGATGCGGGGGGCAATGACCGCTGGCCTTTCCCGCGACTATTCTTGGCGATTGTTTAACCACATGAAACGTCTCCAACGGGGTCAGACCCTTTAAAATTTTTGATGCTGTGCGCTTAGGAAGAAGGATTGATATTTTATGGTTGCCCCTAAACAAGAAGAACTCCCCACAACGGCGATCGCCCGTTCCCCGACCTTACATGCCACCAGTGAACCCTGGTTTGACTATCCAATTACGGTTTATCCCCATCACACCGATTATGCTGGCGTCGTTTGGCACGGCACCTATATTAGATGGTTAGAGGAAGCCCGGATCGCCTGTCTCCAATCCATTGGCCTCGACTACGCCGATCTGGTTCAACTGGGTTGCGAATTACCCGTGATCGCCCTATCAACCCGCTACCATAGTTTTCTGAAGATGGGGATGACCGCGATTATCAAAACCCGCATGCAAGAAATGAAAGGCGTCCGTATGGAGTGGGACTACCGCATTGAATCCCCAGACGGGCAAGAACTGTACTTCACCGGTCAAGTGACCCTGGTTAGCGTTGACCGAGAAAAAGGCAAAATTATGCGCCAATTGCCACCCGCCGTGGAAGAAGTCTTCAAGAAAATTCGTGGGATTTAAGGCCATTTCTGCCGATAATAGACAGTCTATGCTGGACTAACAGACAAAATTTTGACGTTTATCGAAAATCACTATGAGTAATATTATTCGCGTGGGTGTCCTGGGCTTTGGGGGCCTCGGTCAAGCTGCAGCCCGATTACTAGCTCCAAAATCAGAAATGCGCCTCGTCGCCGCTGCCGACCATAAAGGTTATATCTATAACCCTGAAGGTCTCGATACCCAAGCCTGCATCAGCACTTACAATCAGCAGGGTTCCGTGGGTCATGTGCCAGAATATGGCGTCCTCAGTCAAAACAGTATTGCCGATTTGATCGCTAATGCTCAAGTGGATGGTTTTTTTCTCGCTCTGCCGAATTTACCCAACACGTTTATGGCTGATGTGACCCGGCAATTTATTGCTTCTGGTTGGCAAGGAGTGTTGGTGGATGCCCTGAAGCGCACCAGTGCGATGGAACAAATCCTCTCCCTCAAAGACGAGGTGAAAAATGCAGGTATTACCTACATGACGGGTTGCGGCGCGACGCCTGGTTTGTTGACGGCGGCGGCGGCGATCGCGGCCCAAAGCTATGCAGAGGTTCACAGCGTTAAAATCACCTTCGGGGTGGGTATTGCGAACTGGGAAGCTTACCGGGCGACCATCCGGGAAGATATTGCCCACATGCCTGGTTATGATGTGGACAAAGCGCGGGCCATGAGCGATGCAGAGGTTGAAGCCCTATTGGATGAAACCAATGGCATTATTTCCCTCGAAAATATGGAACATGCCGATGATCTCATGCTGGAATTGGCCGGGATTTGTTCCCGTGATCAAGTTAGTGTCGGCGGTGTGGTAGATACGCGCAATCCGAAAAAACCCCTCAGCACCAATGTGCAATTGACGGGCCGTACCTTTGAAGGCAAGATTGCGACCCATACGTTTACCCTTGGGGATGAAACTAGCATGGCCGCCAATGTTTGTGGCCCCGCTTTCGGTTATCTCAAAACGGGGGTTTGGTTGCAAAAGCAAGGTTTAACAGGCATCTTCACAGCGGCGGATATGATGCCCCAATTTGTGAAGTAGTTTCGCTTGGAGAATGACATTCCCACAAATCCTCCTGGGTCAGGGGGATTTTTTTTGCTTAGCTTAACAGCGGGGAAGCCCCGCGTTGTATGTGAAATATCAACGTCGGGATGAGGAGCGAGCGACTGACCAGCGGGAAGCAGCAAACTCCTAGTTAAGCGTCTTAGAAAAAGTGTGCGATTTCCCTAAGTCTTACTATGGTACAGGTATGATTAACCTGACTTACGAGTACAGAGTCTATCCGACTGCCGACCAAGCCCTTCAAATGGCTCAATGGTTGAACACCTGCCGCCGTGTGTATAATTACGCGCTGGCGGAACGTCGTGATTGGATTCAGGCCCGTAAGTG
>NZ_CAWNNO010000014.1:0-30711 GCF_963876085.1 Synechococcus sp. BDU 130192
TGTTTCGCTATGGTTTTGACTTATTACGTCGCTTTTTTACCGTTTCTACCCAACCTCTACTTGGGTCAGGGTTTCACCCCATACAATTTTTGTCCTGTACTTAGCTGCTTCATATATCATCGCCAAAAATGGCGGAGACCCACGTCCAGGAATCGTACCAAGGGGTGAGCTATTCCAAAATCTCAGTATGTTGGAATATGCTTTTGCCATTCATTCAGTCGCAAAAGAAACAGCAGCGCCTAGTTCAGAACTCGGAGCAAGCCTGAAAATGGATATCACAAGCCGCTTAATTCCAATGTTTCAGTTTGCGGCTTTTTATGCAAATGACTTAGAAATCTTGCCAGGGCCAACAATGAACTTACAAGGGCCCGTACATACTAATGGCAGTTTATATCTAGGGGCAAATAACAACAATGGACTAAACTTACCTGAACAAGTAACCGTTGGTGGCAGCTTATTCAATCGACGTAAAAATAATAATGATACTTATCCTGACGGCAGAGTACGAATTAGAGATGCGGCTGGTAATTGGCTCAATCTCCTCCGCAACGGCACCGGCAGTACCAACCAGACTACTAACGCAATGGATCCAGACCGTGTTCAAGCGGCTTGGGGAACGCAAGTACAAGTTGGTGTTGATCCTGTTATTATTCCTTCTCCTTCATTTCTTGATACTTCCGGCGCTTATTATCAGAAGGCAGACTTGAGGATTGAATATAAACCTGCAGCAACGAGTTCAAATAATTATTTGCAAAAAGTTCCGTTTGAAATTCAAGTTCGTGATAGCGCAGGGACGTATCGAGACCTTACAGAAGGACAATTACGAAGTTTGCGACAGCCAGTAATGCTGGGAAATGATTTAAAAAATGCGGACTATTGTTCGGCTCTTTCTAGCCCAAATATTTCATCCATTACCAGTAATAATGAAGAAAAAGGCAAAATCATTGAATCGCTACAAACGGCGATCGCCGCTCAAGTTGAACCAATTCAGTTTTCTAAACTTGACTCTAAAATAAATGATTTAAGCAACTTAAAAAATGCTTTTAAAACAACAGTAGAAACTCGTTTGGGAATAAGTCTTACTCAATCGCAGCAAAACACATTATTTAACTTGACGCCAAAGCAAGTTGCTGCCATTTCTTACAAAGATTCAAATAATATTGAACAGGGCCAACGCTGTTTCCTTCCGGCTCCAATTAGGGATATTGGTCGAGATAATTCCAGTCATAATTCTACCTACCGTTTCTATAACGACCGCGAAGGCCGTGATATGAGATTGTTACAGTTTGATTTTGAGAGTTTGGCAGCGTGGAATCGTGATGGCATTTATGTGGATTTCAACAATAATCAGGGCAATTTAGATCAATATGAAAAAGCAGATGAATTGCTATTTGAACGCGCAGATCCTGATAATAGTGCTCCTAATAAATCATTTCAAAAATTAGGCTTGGCCGCTCAAGATGAGAGTGAAGGCGGACTCGTTTTCCATGGAACAATTGACCAAGATGAGTACTCGAAAACGAAAACCTCCGATAGCCCCTATGGTTTTATTTTGAGTGGTGGTGAACAATTAATGGCTTTGTCAAGTACCGCAAATAATCGTAATCCCACTGGTTTGACATTTGCCAGCGATCAAGCTGTTTATGTACAAGGCAACTACAATACTGTGAATAAACAGCCTGCCAGTGTATTAGCTGACTCTCTTAATGTCTTATCTGAAGCCTGTCGAAACCAAGATGGCCTGGTCAATAAGGCTTCTGGTAGGGGCTGTAACCCTGATATTAATAACCCTGGAGGTAATAAAGTAGATGCAGTGAACACCGAAATCAATAGTGCTTTCCTGGCGAATACAGATATTACCAACTCTGCGGCGACAAGTGGTTATAACGGCGGTTTAGAAAATTATCCACGCTTTTCTGAAAACTGGGGTGGTAGAACACTAAGATATCGTGGCTCTTTTGTAAGCTTGGGCACACCCAGGTATGTTTCTGGCACTTGGAGTAGTCAGCTATATGGTGCGCCTAACCGTGACTGGGAATATGATACGTCATTTAACGAATATGGTGCCTTGCCGCCTCTGTCACCACGTTTTATTCACGTTAAGCAGTCTGCATTTGAACGTTATCTTGACTAAACGGAACAATCAACCATTTGCCCAAGATCAAGTACAAAGCGGAATGGGAGGGAAAAACATATCTGGAGATTGACCGCTTTTTCCCAGTTCTAAGACCTGCCATGTGTGTCTAAACCGGGTAGAGAGTTTACCGTTGGATGTATGGGCCCTGGACTGGTGATGGGTGTGGTACCCGCCGTGATCGAGACGTTAATGTGGCAATCAATATCAAGAATGAAGGCTTGCGGATACTTCGACTGGACTCAGTACAAGTATTGTCGTTAGGAACCAGCGATACGGCCTATAGAGGGAATGTAAGACAACCCGTAAAACGTCTGTTTTGTTGGATGCGATTCCCGTTGAAACAGGAAGCCCGCGCTCTATTGCCCGGTAATGAGCGTCGGGTAGTTCACACAAAAATCCTGACAAAATTCATCTTTCCTCACAAATTTGCAATTCTTATTTTTCCCGCAAAAATTCCCCCAATGATTCCCCATGGTTTCCCCAATCTATTTCATTTTTTCCACAACTTTCCCCAGGTTTTCCACAGCTCAAAACGATTTTCTTGGGGCTTGGCATTGGTCTGGGGAATTCTCTTTTTGAACTCAAGATCCACACTGCAAGGGCGCATAAATGTAAAGAACCGTAAACAAAATGCGCCTGAAACCCTTGATTTTTCGTAGATAACAAAAAGGCGATCGCCTTGGCGTAACATTTTGCAATATTGACAAACCCACCCCTCCATAGACAACAATAGGGCGACGACAGACGAAACCGAACAAAACGCCAAGACCCTTTTTTAGCAGTTTCGAAATCCGTTCCTTCGTCCCTCGCTAGTTTGATTTTTCCGTCCCGCAGATTCCGACAGAGCTAAAGTTAATGATGAACCCCACCGTGAGCATTTTGGCCGAAATTCCCGAAGCCCTACACCAATCCCTAACCGACTACCTAGAAACCCATCCCAATTGGGATCAAGACCGGGTTTTTGCGGCGGCATTGTCCCAGTTTCTGCTCCAAACCGGGGAAGGACAAACCCCACGGGAAGCAGAAAATTACCGTACCTGCGCCAGAGTATACTTAGAAACGCTCTTTGAGCAGTCGAAGTCCTACTAAGTATTTTGTGAGGTTATGGGTCAAGACAAACCACTCGTCATTCCCCAGTTGATTGTGGGACTGGGAAATCCAGAACCAAAGTACGATCACACACGCCATAACATTGGTTTTGAATTTGTTGATCGCCTCGCCGCAGATTGGGGTGCGACCCTCCAAGACAATCGAAAATTTCAAGGGGTTTGGGCGGAGGTGCGCCGCAACGGCCAAAAACTCGGTTTGCTCAAACCCACCACCTATATGAACCGTTCTGGACAGTCTTTACGGGCTGTGATTGATTGGTACAAAGTTCCCCCGGAATCGGTACTGGTGGTCTATGACGATATGGATCTCCCCCTAGGGCGACTGCGGTTGCGTCTGCAAGGATCAGCAGGGGGTCACAACGGGATCAAATCCATTATTTCTCACCTCGGCACCCAGAAATTTCCCCGCTTACGCATTGGCATCGGCAAAACCCAACTCAAAGGAGACCGACCGACTATTTCCCACGTGCTTGGGAAGTTTGCGCCAGCAGAAAAGCCCGTTTTAAATGATGTCCTAGGGCTTGCGGAAGAAGCATTGGCCCTGAGTCTCCGGGAAGGGGTGGAGAAGGCCATGAGCCTCTATAATGCCCGCAGTGTTGAATCGAGTCAGTCATAAGGGTATTGCAGGAATTTTGAAAGAAAAGTTATCGCGGCTCAAGCCCTATTTGCGTTGGTTTATTGTTGGCCTGACGCTCTTTTTTTTGCTGGCAACCCTCCGGAACCATTGGCAAGAGGTGGCCCAAATTCGTCTGGATCGTCGGGGGTGGCTCTTGGTGGGGGCAAGTGTCTTAGTAACGACATCATCCCATATATGGTCGGCATTGGTGTGGGGACGGATTCTCACACTGTTCCGGGTGCCCCTTGGTTATGGGGAGGCGATCGCCTTATATCTGCGGACGAACATGGCGAAGTATTTGCCGGGGAATATTTGGCATTTCTATGGGCGAATGACCCGCATTGTGGCGGTGGGGAGTCCCTGGGGCGTAGCTAGTTTAGCAGTGCTATTGGAACCCCTTCTATTGGCAGCGGCGGCGGCGATCGCCATGGTCTTAGGGTTGGGGCTTAGCCTCGCGCAACTGGAGCAATTGCCGCTTTTAAAACTATTGGTGCCCCTGGGCTTGATTGGTATCCTCGGTGGCATTCATCCATACTTTTTCAATCCTGTCATCCAAAAAGTTTCCCAAGGGAAAACCCAGGATCATGACCCGGTACAGTTGAACATTTATCCCTGGCAACCCCTGCTGGGAGAACTGATTTTCATTGGCTTACGGGGGACGGGATTTCTTTTAACTTGGTGGGCGATCGCCCCCTTGAGTGCCTCCCAGATTCCCCAACTGCTGGGGGTCTTTAGTGGGGCGTGGTTGGCCGGATTTATTATTCCTGGGGCACCGGGGGGATTGGGGGTATTTGAAGTGGTCGCCCTCGCCCTTTTAGAAACAGTGGGAAATACAAATGTCGGTGTTGGCAGCCTGTTAACCATCGTGGCCTTGATGCGGGGGGTCAGTATTCTGGCAGAAATTTTGCCCCTGGGAATTTGGGGTTGGCGATCGCCCGTCCAAAAGTTGCCCCCAAAGCTTTGATATAGTGAGACCTCAAAGTCTGCGCAATACTTTTTGATTGTTATGGAACCTTTACCCTTGCCTTCCCACATCCACTACGAAACGATCCTGCAAATTTTGGAGCGCAAAGCCCAACGGGTCGCCGCCAAAGATCCCATGACCCAGACCCAAATTCAGCAATTGATCCTCACTCTACGCAAGGCTTTTTCTCAACAAAAGCAATTAGAGCGCAGTTGTGACCAGCTCCGTATCCCCTACGAATACCATTGGTCCCTCAGCAATCAAACGCCAGACCACAGCCCAGAAGCATAGAATTTCAACGCTCCATCGTTTTTTGCGCAGCGAAAGGCACTGTCCACAGCACATTTTTTGGGCAAGCCAGGTTGGCATTTTCCCGCTGGGCCTGGAGGACTCCCCTTTATAATGGATTTTGAACAAAAAATTCATAGCATAAACAGTTTTTTGATTTCGGTAGACCGAATTCGTTAGGCCAAAGTACCGGATCAGGAGCAAAGGTGGGTTAGGTTGCAAGTAGATTTAAATCAAGTTTTTCCGTTTCAGTTAGATCAATTTCAAAAACAGGCGATCGCCGCCCTCGATGCCGACAGATCCGTGGTGGTCTGTGCGCCGACTGGCTCCGGTAAAACTGTCATTGGCGAATATGCGATCCACCGGGCCCTCGCCATGGGGCAGCGGGTTTTTTACACTACTCCCCTGAAAGCGCTCTCCAACCAAAAATTCCGGGATTTTGGCGAAACCTTCGGCGAAAAACAAGTGGGTTTGATCACGGGCGATATCATCATCAATGCCCAGGCGACCATCGTCGTCATGACCACGGAAATTTTCCGAAATATGCTCTACGAAACCCCCATTGGTCAGGTGGGCACGTCCCTGGAAAATGTTTCAACGGTCGTCTTGGATGAGTGCCACTACATTAGCGATCGCGGTCGCGGCACTGTCTGGGAAGAATCAATTATTTATTGTCCCTCAGAAATTCAGATTGTTGGCCTGTCGGCGACCATCGGCAACCCAGAAATTTTTACCGCCTGGATTAACAAAACCCGCCAAGCGGCCCATGAAGACCACCCCAACAGCAAAGAACACCGCTGCGAATTAGTTGATTCTGACCACCGCCCCGTACCTCTAGAGTTTCTTTACAGCAATAAAAAAGGCTTGTACCCGCTCCTGGATCAGGGAGGGAGCAAAATGAATTCGCGCTTGCGATCGCGTACCAATGCTCCCCAAGGTAAGCGCAAAAAACGCCAACGGGAAGATTGTCCTAGTTTATTTGCCATTGTGCGCCAACTCCGCCAAAAGGATCTCCTGCCCGCGATTTACATTATCTTTAGTCGGCGGGGCTGCGATCGCTCGGTGACCCAACTCAACGACATCACCCTCGTTTCCCCAGAAGAAGCCAAACTCTTGGAAGCGACCCTGCTGCACTTTTTCTTAGATAACCAAGGGAAGCTCCAGGAAAAGCTCCTCAATCAATGTGATGACACCCCAGAATTTAAAGCCCTAGTGCTGGATTTCATCGCCAAAAATCCCTTTTCTACCGAAAAGCTAGTGGACTATCTCCAGGAAAATCTCCCCCTGCGTGAACAGCTTTGGCAATACCTCGCCCAACAGTCAAAATTTGCCCGTCCTGAACAGGTGGAACCTCTACTGCGGGGCATCGCCGCCCACCATGCGGGGATTCTGCCAGCCTGGAAAGAACTGGTTGAAAAGCTGTTTGAAATGGGCCTCGTGAAATTGGTGTTTGCGACGGCGACTTTGGCCGCAGGGATCAATATGCCCGCCCGCACCACGGTAATTTCTGCCCTCTCGAAACGTACCGATGAAGGACACCGGATGCTGACACCTTCGGAATTTTTGCAGATGGCGGGTCGCGCGGGTCGTCGGGGCATGGATAAAGTGGGCTATGTGGTCACTGTGGAAACGCCCTTTGAAGGGGCAAAAGAAGCCTCTCGCCTTGCCCTCTCTAGTGCAGAACCGTTGCGCAGTTGGTTTACGCCTTCCTACGGTATGGTGCTTAATCTGTTGCAGAAACATAGCCTGGAAGAATCGAAGGAACTCTTATCCCGGAGTTTTGCGGAATATCAGGTACAACAACAACTCAGCCCGGAACAGGAGGCGATCGCCGAACTGACTACGGAAATTGCTCGCCTCGACATTGACCTCGCGGCTTTTGATGAACGGCAGTTTGAACGCTACAGCAAACTCAAGGAACGGCTCAAGGAAGAAGAACGGCTATTGGGGATTCTCCGGGAGCAGGCGGAACTCGAAAACCGTAAACTGTTGGCCCCCTTGTTGGATCAGCTTCCCCTCGGCTCCATTTTGCACCTCAAAGGGAAAAACCTGCGGGTCAAAGAAGCGGTTCCCGCCGTCCTTGTAGAACAAACTGAGGAACAGCAGTTTCTGTGTCTGGGCACCGATAAACGTTGGTACCTAATTAAAGAAACGGACGTGGTTGCCCTCAATGAAGGTCTTTTTCCCGCCGATCAACTGGCGCAAATTCCGTTACCCATTGATCAAAATCTCACCCTTGGGAAAAATGGCAGAATTGATGCTGAAGCTTTTCCCCTCGTGGCGGCGATCGCCGATTACCTTCTGCCCCTCACCGAAGCCCCTGAAGTAGAAGCCCAAAAACAACGCTTTGCCGCTG
Organism: Synechococcus sp. BDU 130192; assembly: GCF_963876085.1. Taxonomy (NCBI): domain Bacteria; kingdom Bacillati; phylum Cyanobacteriota; class Cyanophyceae; order Synechococcales; family Synechococcaceae; genus Synechococcus; species Synechococcus sp. BDU 130192. The sequence continues at coordinate 7,471 of NZ_CAWNNO010000014.1, forward strand.
TCCAGGCCAAATTTGCCGCTTCTCCCCTGAGCCAGCAGGACAAACCCGGCAAACTCCTCAAGCGTCACCAGCGGCGCAAAGACCTCCGCAAAGAATTAAACCGTCGCCAAACCCTCTACCGTCAACATGCCAACAAACGTTCCTATTACTGGCAAGATTTCCTGAACCTGATTGAAGTCTTACAAGAATTTCGTGCCCTCGACGGCTATACGCCAACGGTTTTAGGGCGTACTGCGGCAACAATTCGTGGGGAAAACGAACTATGGTTGGCGCTGTGTCTGCTTTCGGGCCAATTAGATCACCTCGCGCCGGAACATTTGGCCGCCGCTATCTGTGCGATCATCAGCGAACCGCCCCGGGGTGATAGTTGGACAGATTATTCTCAACCCAATGCCGTTTTAGAAGTGCTGGGCATCCGCAAAAAAGACCAAGGCCATAACCCCGTTAGCCTGTGGGAACTGCGTCGGCAACTGTACCAAGTGCAAAAACATTGCGGTGTGACCATGCCCGTTTGGCTTGAAAGTAAATTTATTGGCCTCGTGGAGCAGTGGGCCTTGGGAGTCGAGTGGACAGAACTCTGTGAAAATACCAGCCTCGATGAAGGGGACATTGTGCGGATGTTACGGCGCACGGTCGATGTCCTCTGGCAAATCCCCCAAATCCCGGAGATTAAACCTGTTCTCATGCGCACTGCCAAAGAGGCGATCGCCAAAATGAAACGCTTCCCCGTTTAAAATGATAAACAAATCTTTAATTCCAACCATCTTTCCCGTTAGCTTACTTTTCCTGTTGTTTATGGATAAGGCTTGGGCAGATCTCATGCCTACTGACGGATTAACTAGATATGAAGATTATAGGCAAGAACTTATCACTGTTGGTTGGATACCTAGTCCAGATCCAATCTTAAACAGAGATGTTGACGGAATGCCGGAAGTAATTTGTGGAACTAAAATTTGTAGTGCAAGCTTTATTTCTGCAGATAAAAAACAAGGCATAAGTATAGTTCTTTGGCCTGCATATCTTCAAAGTTATAACCAAAGAGCTTTGTATGTGGCACCACAGTTTGAGATATACGATTGTTCTGTAGAAAGTATGTCCGTCGAGAACTTTTACTGTGAATGATTTATGTGCATTATATCGAGCACTTTCCAAAAGATAAGATATGCTAGTTTGACTGTACGTATTGCTTGACTGCTATAACTTCCAGTCCAGATAAGTCCTATTTTAGGGAATCTCCAGATGATCGCCAAAATGAAACGCTTCCCCGTTTAGGTTTCCCCTTGCGGAAGCCAATCATCTGTGAGTAATTGCCCCAAATGAGAAAGGCCGGAATTTTCCCATTTCTACAAAATGTCTAAAGGGTTGTTATGGTTACGATTCGTCCGTTTCAAACTCAGGATATTCCGGCGATCGCCCAACTGTTCCACGACACTGTCCATACCATCAATGCCCAGGACTATTCCCCGGCCCAACTGCGAGCCTGGGCACCCGATGACCTGTATTTCCGCGATTGGGAAACCCGTTGTCATGCTTGCTTTACTTACATTGCCGAAGAGGATAGACAAATCCTTGGGTTTGCGGAACTTTCGCCAGCGGGTCACATTGGCTGTTTCTATTGCCACAAAGACCACCAACGGCGGGGCATTGGTCGCCAACTCTATCAGGCACTCCTCGCCCAAGCAGACCAGTTACAACTCAGCACCCTAACCGTTGAAGCCAGTATTACCGCGAAACCTTTTTTTGTAGCGTTGGGGTTTCGGCTTCTCCAAGAGCAACAGGTTCAACGCCACCAACAAACATTGACAAACTACCGGATGGTCAAGCAGCTTCGTTAAAATTTTCCACAAAAAAACCCCTAGGAAATAGGGGAAATGGTTTGGCGATCGCCATTGTTTCGCCACTTTGTAAAGTTAGTCGAGGTAGCCGATCAAAGTCGCCATATCATCGGTTTCGTTGGGGGCCACGGGGCGATTCCCCATAATGACGATGGTGTCGCTGACCTGGAGGTGGCTGGCCATAATCGGGCGATTCCCAGAAACGGTCATCGTACTAGAAATATCCATCGTGCCCGCAGTCACAGGGCGATCTGCACCAGAAGAGCGAAAAGTACTGGTGACCTTGAGGTGGCTGGGTTCAATGGGGCGATTATTGGGGAGGCCTAATTTGGCAGGCTCTTTTACAGAGAGAGCAACCACCTCGTCTTTTTTCGCCGTGCTACGGGAACGGGTGGGACTTTTAGTTGTGCTATCGTTCGTGGAAGTCGAATTTTCGGTGGTCATGGGATTTCTCCTTGAGGTATCTGAGCCAACACCTACTGAATCAAAATTTTGAGTAGGATTATGTTTTAAGAATTTTTTCGTTACTTTACTTCAATTATCCCAAATGATGGGACAAAGATTCCTTGCTGATCTTAGACACACTTTGTCATAAATTCGCAACATTGTTTCTAAAGTATCTCATTAATTTAAGTTATGTCTAACGGGAGTAATGTTTTGTTTCGTCTCCACGCCCCTTTTGAACCTACTGGTGATCAACCCCAGGCGATCGCCAAATTGGTGCAATCCTTAGAATCCCAAGCGAAATATCAGACCCTCTTGGGGGCGACGGGCACGGGCAAAACCTTTACGATGGCGGCGGTGATCGCCCAGATGCAGAAACCCACCCTCGTTTTGGCACACAACAAAACCCTTGCAGCCCAGCTTTGTAACGAGTTGCGGCAATTTTTTCCCTACAACGCCGTGGAATATTTCATTAGTTATTACGACTACTATCAACCGGAAGCCTACATTCCCGTCACCGATACTTATATTGAAAAAACGGCTTCGATCAACGACGAAATTGATATGTTGCGCCACTCCGCCACGCGATCGCTGTTTGAACGCAAGGATGTGATTGTGGTGGCTTCCATTAGCTGTATCTACGGCTTAGGAATTCCGAGCGAATATTTAAAGGCAGCTCTTTCCCTAAAGGTTGGGGAAGAACTGGATCAACGGGCGGTACTGCGGCAACTTGTGACCGTGCAATATAACCGCAACGATACCGATTTAAGTCGCGGCAATTTTCGGGTGAAGGGCGACATTTTAGAAATTGTCCCTGCCTACGAAGATCGGGTGATTCGCGTCGAATTTTTTGGCGATGAAATTGATGCGATTCGTCTCCTTGATCCCGTCACGGGTGAAATTTTACAAAGCCTCGATCAGGTTAATATTTATCCCGCCCGCCACTTTGTTACGCCCCAAGAACAGTTGGCGATCGCCTGCGAACAAATCAAAGCCGAATTAGATAGTCAACTCACAGTTTTAGAAGCAGAAAATAAACTCCTTGAAGCCCAGCGTTTAAAGCAGCGAACGAGTTATGATCTCGAACTTTTACAGGAAGTTGGTTATTGTAATGGAGTCGAAAATTATTCCCGTTTCTTAGCCGGACGGGAAGCCGGATCACCCCCCGAATGTTTAATTGATTATTTCCCTGAAGATTGGCTTTTAGTGGTTGATGAATCCCATGTCACTGTGCCGCAAATTCGGGGGATGTACAACGGTGATCAAGCCCGCAAAAAAGTCTTAATTGATCATGGATTTCGGTTGCCCAGTGCCGCCGATAATCGCCCTTTAAAATCAGAAGAATTTTGGCAAAAAGTCAATCAATGTGTGTTTGTTTCTGCGACCCCCGGTAATTGGGAAATCGAGCAATCAGAAGCGCAGGTTATTGAGCAAGTCATTCGTCCCACAGGCGTTGTCGATCCAGAAATTGATGTGCGCCCCACCGACGGACAAGTGGATGATCTATTAGGGGAAATTCGTCAGCGGGAAAAATTAAAAGAACGAGTTTTAATTACCACTTTAACGAAACGAATGGCGGAGGATTTAACGGATTATTTCAGTGACCAGGGGGTAGCCGTGCAATATCTCCATTCTGAGATTAAATCCATCGAACGAATTGAAATTTTGCAGGCGCTCCGCAAAGGGGAATTTGATGTTTTAATTGGGGTCAATTTACTCCGAGAAGGTTTAGATTTACCGGAGGTTTCCCTCGTCGCGATTATGGATGCAGATAAAGAAGGGTTCCTACGGGCAGAACGGTCTTTAATCCAAACCATTGGTCGGGCGGCGCGCCACGTGCGGGGTCAGGCGATTCTCTACGCCGATAATCTCACCGATAGTATGGCAAAGGCGATCGCCGAAACAGAACGTCGCCGCGCTATCCAAATCGCCTACAACAAAAAACACAACATCACTCCCCAACCGATCAAAAAGCGGGATGAAAATGCAATTTTATCTTTTCTCGATATTTCCCGCCGCTTAAATACCCAGCAATTACAGCAAGTTGTTGAACATATGGAGGAAGTCCCCCTCGAAAAAATTCCCGATGTGATTAAGCAGCTAGAAGAGCAAATGAAAGAAGCCGCCGAAAATCTCGAATTTGAACAGGCCGCTCTACTCCGCGATCAAATTAAAAAACTACGTCATCAACTTTTAGGGAGTCACGATAACTAGCGAACAAAAAAGCTGGAGAGAATTTCTCCAGCCCTGAGGATGTAATGTTATGCAATCAAAAAATGGTTTACTCGTCTTCTTCTAGACCAAAGACGCGGGCAACAATTTTCTGGACTTTGTAACCAGAATCAATTGATTCGAGGGGATCTTTCCGCAGACGGTGCCGTAGACAAAGGGTAACCACACGGCGAATATCATCCACGGTCACCTCGGTGCGGCCTTCATAGGCGGCGAGGGCTTTGGCGGCGCGGTTAGTAACGATATCACCCCGGAGACCATCCACATCCGCTTCGGAACAAACTTCGGAGATCTTTACCTTTAGTTCTCGATCAATGGTGACCTGGGGTAAAAGTTCCTGGGCGCGGACGAGACGTTCCTGTTCTGCTTTTTGCTCGGCGTCGTATTGTTGCAGAAACTCTGTGGGATTTTGGTCAAAGGCCGAACGACGTTCGACGATTTCAACGCGCTGTTCGGGATTGCGTTCGGTGCGGATCTCAGCGTGCATCCCGAAACGGTCGAGAAGTTGGGGCCGCAGTTCTCCTTCTTCGGGGTTGCCGGAACCAACGAGGACAAAACTGGCAGGGTGACGAATGGAGATCCCTTCCCGTTCAACGGTATTCCAACCACCAGCGGCGGAGTCGAGGAGCACGTCTACCAGGTGGTCATCGAGGAGGTTAACTTCATCCACATAGAGGACACCCCGGTTTGCTTTTGCCAACAGGCCCGGTTCAAAGGCTTTCACCCCTTCGGAGAGGGCTTTTTCGATGTCGATGGTGCCACAAACCCGGTCTTCTGTTGCGCCGAGGGGCAGGTCAATCATCGGCACTTTTTTGCGGGCGACCTCGATTGGTTCGTTGTTTTCGAGTTTTTGCCGCACTTCATCGCCCATGAGTTCGGGGTTTTTGGGGTCGCTGTTAAAGGGATCGTTGGCAACCACTTCGATTTCGGGCAGGAGATCGGCTAAAGCACGGATGGTGGTGGATTTTCCGGTACCGCGATCGCCCATGATCATCACGCCGCCGATCTTGGGGTCGATGATGTTGAGTTTGAGGGCCAGTTTCATTTCATCTTGGCCGATTACCGCCGTAAAGGGGAACACCACACGACGTTTTACTTTTTCTTGGGGAGGAGCTTCAGCCGTTACTGTCATATCAATAGAAACTTTTGTAAGGGAACGTAATTTTTTATCTTAAAAATTCACAATTTATGATTGCTGATCACCCATCGTAACAGGTGCTGGGACGATAATGTAACCGGAGTGGCGATCGCCAAGGGTTTGGTTTTTCGCCTGGCCCCAGTACCACCAGTAGGCGCCCACATAGGCACAAACTAAGGCATCGATGCGGTCTTCGATTTCCTTGAGATCACTACCTTTGGCTGTTGGGATCGGTTGAACGAGATCGTCCCAGCGGTGATTTAGGCTTAATTGCGGGGTAAGAATCGTCAATACCGTTTCAATTAGACTCACCAAACGTAATAATTCCTGGCGGCGATCGCCTAACTTTCCTTTTTTGTATTTAATGATTCGCTCTAGCTGAAATAGACGCACCATCGCTGGGTGGGGAAATACCTCAATCTGGTAACGGCCCGGTTTTCGAGCGTCAATTTCCGGGGCATGGCCAAAACCCAAGGCTTCAAGATCAAAGCCCAATTGGGTGGTGCGGGGGGCAAAGGGGCGGTTTAAATTGGCTGGATAACAACCCGCGTGGTATTTCCCAAAATATTTGTGGGTGAGGCGATCCGGGAGGCGTGTTCCCGTTTCGTTAGGGATAACTGTCGGCGCATCAACGGCAACGAGGCCCATTGTTTCTTTCGGGAGCAGTTGAGCAACCCAAGTGACAATTTCGGCGGGATCAAGAAGCAGATCAAACTGGGCGATCGCCAATTGCTGATCCTGTATTTCTAGACAACACAAACCACTGGCACCGGACGTCCAACCAAAATCAACCCCCAGAAATTTCACTTAATTACCCACATCAAGACCTTCGGGGAGAATTGTCCCATCAAAAATCGCGTTGTGGAAATTTACTTGATCCACCGTTGCATCCAGCAGCACGGCCCGGGTTAGATTCGCACTGGTGAAATTTGACCAATAAAGCTTACTGCGGAAAAGTTGGGCCTCACTCAGATCTGCCCCCCGCATGGTTGTCCAGGCCATTTGTACCTTCCGGAGTACCGCCTGGCGCAGTTTAACGTTGGTAAAGTTGGCGCTATTGAGTTTCGCCTGGCTAAAGTCTGCGTGGTCGGCGATCGCCCCGGTGGCATTGACCCCGTGCATAATCGCGTGGGAAAGGTTGGCCCCCTTTAAATTCGCGCCGATCAAAATGGTGCTGGTGAGGTTTGCATTGGCAAGGTTGGCCCCTTCTAGGTTGGCCTGGGTTAAGTTCGCCCGCCCAATAAAGGCATCCGTTAAGGTCGCATTGGTCAGGTTAGCTTCCCGCAAAATCGCTTCGTTGAGGGTGGCACAACTGAGATCCGCTGAGACCAGTTGAGCATTGGTTAAATTGGCTGCCCGGAGTCCCCCATAGGTGAGTTGGGCGGTGGTTAAATTCGCGTCGGTCAGGTCACAGGAAATTAAATTCGCTTCACTGAGATTGGCTTGGAGGCTGCTATTAGTAAGATCTGCCTCCCGAAAATTTGCCTGCTTAAGGGATGCCCCCGTGAACACAATCCGGGACAAATGACTTTCCCGCAGATTGATCCCATCAAAGTTGCCGCCCCCCAAAAACGCCCCTTCCAGGTCTACTTCCCGGAAATCCCGTTCTCCGGCCGCATAGCGTTCTAATAATTCTCCCGCATCCATTCGTTTCAAAATGGTATTCCTCCTGAGACTGTGACTGGGCCAAGGCTGTGACCCAAGACATGGCGAATATGAACTTTATGAGTTTTATGAATCTTTAGTCTGCTTTATCGCATTGTAGAGTTAGTGGTCTGGGGATGGGCGATCGCCGCAATGAAACGATAATCGTCAGATAAAATTTTCCCCAAGAAAAATCCCACAGACGATCTGGAGTTGTAATCAAGCATCGATCTATGGGGAACCTAATGGAAATGGGCCGAGGCCACAAAAGTCGGTTTTATTCGAAGGTTTCTGTGGGGGTGATGAGCGAACTTTCCTCCGGAGTTCCATTAACGGCAGAGGTTTCGGCTTGTTTTTTCTGACGCCAATATTCCTGTAGTCGGGAGCGGTAATCGGCAGCCGCGTTGTTAATGTTGGAGTTCGTGCTCTCGCGGAATTGTTCTGGATCCTTATTGCCTAAGCGCATCATGTGGATCAAATCGTAGGGATTGAAGCCATCTGTGTTGCCATAGAGGGAAGAATTTTCGCTTTGTTGATAGTTCCCTTCGAGATCGCTGGCAGTTTGGGCTTGGCTCGGCGCGAAGGGCACACTGGCGATCGCGACACTAAAACCACAGATGAGAGTTAGTAGAGCAGGTTTTTTCATGGGCTTATCGGCAATGGAGTTGCGCATAGATCGTCTTTGATGACCATTGTGCCGCAAAAAAGTTTCAGGCGTGAGGGTAATTACCCTCGGTTTATGGTGAAATTTTGGCTTTGGCGCACCGACAAAAAACGTCCCCCCACGGGAGACGCCTCGGTGGTCTAATTGGGCAGTTAGAAAAATGTGTCCTAGGATGCAGGACGCAGTTCATCCCCAAAAAACCAAGTGGCGGTTTTATCATCAAAGGTCACGATCGCCCCAATGCCGCTACCGTCGGTGACGCGAAAGTCTGTGATGGTGCCTACTTTACCGAGTTTATCGGCGAGATCTTTACCAACACGATCCCGCAAACGGTAGATTTGTACTTTTTGCCCGATTTCCATGCCAATTATTGCTGTACTAATAAGGGTTTAGTTGAATTAAATCATTCATCAGTGTATCGGAAACTGGTCGAAAAAATGAATTTTAGCTGGATTTGCCAATCGTCACGGCTAGTACGGTGGAGTTGGATTTGTTCGATAAATTCCCGCAGGTAAAAGCGCCGCTCGGCTTCGGATAGGTCATACCAAAAAGATTCGAGGGTAATGGTTTTGGCGATAGCCCCCAGGTTAGCAGGGGGAAGTTGGTTTAGTTGGGTTTGCAGTTGGCTAATTTCGCTACGCAGCACATAGCGGCGTTGGGCAGCCGTTTCTGGGTCAAAAATGCCCTGGGCCGTGAGATCTGGGAGGGCGGCAATGAGGCTTTCCTTTTGTTGAATCTCCTGCTGAATCTGGCCCTGTTGCTGATCTAGGGAAGGGCCTTGGTATTGCTGGGCGATCGCGGGGAACTCCTGGCAAATGCTTTGTACGGTGGCCCGGAAAATTTTTTCGTAGGCGATCGCCCGGCATTTAGGCTTGCGGGGGCAGGCGAGGGGACGTAGGTATAAATAGGTTTTGGAATAATTACGCCGACTGACACGGCTAATGGTGAGGGCACTGCCACAGGTTTGACATTGCACCAGCCCGGCTAAACAGCGGGGAGCACTGGCACTGCGGGGGGCGAGGGGACGATTACGGCGCAGGAGGCGATCAATTTGGGCGGCTTCGTTGTCGGTGAGGATTGCGGCGTGGGTTTTGGGAATGGTTGTCCCGTCGCAGTAATGGAGCTGACCCCGGTAGACGGGATTGCTTAACCAGTTGCGCCCGGTGGATACGGCAATTTTTTTCCCAAAGCGTTGTTCTAGGTGACGCACAGCCCCCCGCAGGGAACCGAAGAGGAGGAAATGTTCACAAAAATCTTTCACCATGGGGGCGGTACTGCGGTCGATGAGGTAACGGTCTTGGCCCCGTTTATAACCGTAGGGGGCTTTACCTGGGGGGGGCAGAAATTGGCGGCGGTTTTTGGCGTGGCCCCGTTGAATTTTTTGTTGTCTGAGGCGATCGCCAATGGTTTGAAAGAGTTGACCCAGGGCTTTTTGATCCAGCGGTTGATCGCTTTGGTAGTCTTGCTCGGTAGCGATAATCCCCACACCATAATTTTCGATGTGCTGGAGGCGATCGCCAATCTCGCTGAGGTTATCCCCCAATTCATCGAGGCGATGTAGTAGTAAATAATCAGGGCGATCGCCGGTGTCGAGATCCGTGAGTAACTGGGTGAGCTGTTGCCGTTGTCCCCAATCGCTATAAATGCGATCAACTTCGACCCCCCATAGTTCTGGTTCTGGGGCGGCATCCAGGAGTGGGTCACTGTAGCTGTAGACAAAAATTGTCATCCGCCTTGAAACCCTCCCTCGGTTTAGCTTTCCTCTGGATTGGCGGATTGGCTGTGGCGAATTAAATCTTCGGGGCTGAGTTGATCGACAAAGGCGCGAAACGCTTGCCGTTCTTCTTCATCGGCATCTCGGTCTACGGGAATTGAAGCCTCAGAAATCACTTCCTCCACAACCCAGATCGGACTTTCGGTGCGTAGGGCAATGGCGATCGCATCACTGGGGCGACAGTCAATTTCTTGGGTTTCTTCCCCCTGGGAGGTACAAAGCACCGCATAGAAAGTGTGTTCTTCTAGGGCATGGATAATGATTTTATCGAGGGTGAGATCCCAAGCTTCCAATAGATCCGCAAAGAGATCATGGGTGAGGGGCCGGGGCGGTGTTTTTTGCTCCAAGACATTCATAATTGAGCGGGCTTGATCCTGGGCAATATAGATCGGTAAGGCACGCCGTTCCGAGGCATCCTTCAGGAGAATGATCGGGCTCCGAGTAATGGCATCAAGGGCAATGCCAGCAACGTGCATTTCAATCATGGATCTGGGCCTCGGGGTAGGGATGGCAACGGGAGCAATATTTGATTCCCTTACTAACTAGTATCCTACAGCTTCGATATTCTGGGGGGATGTTGGGTCTGATTTTCGGTCAATTCCCGCTACAATCGAATGGCCCTTTTACTGCGATCGCATCACGCCCTGTGTTTACTGGATTGATTCAAGCCCTTGGTACCGTTAAAGCCCTTGGTGGCGATCGCTTTGCCATCGATATCCAGGGCCATGGGGCCAGTCAAGTAATGCAGGATCTGGTCCTCGGCGATAGTGTGGCCGTAGATGGCGTTTGTCTGACAGTCGAAACCATTGCCGAACAAGGATTTGTTGCTACGGCCTCCCCCGAAACCCTCAAGCGCACCATCCTCGGTGATGCCGTTTCCCGCTCCAATTGGGTGAATATTGAAACGTCCCTGCGGGTGGGCAGTAAGATCGGTGGTCATTTTGTGTCGGGCCATGTGGATACCATTGGCGCTTTAGAGAAGGTTGTCGAAACTGACCGTGCCTGGGAATTGTGGTTTACGGCGATCGCCGATTATCAAGCGACTTGGGACATGAATATTTCCCCTTGTCTGGTGTCCAAGGGAAGCATTGCGGTCAATGGCATTAGTCTGACGGTGGCCGAATGCGATCGCCTGGGCCAGTGGTTCAAAGTAGCAGTGATCCCCCATACCTACGCCGAAACCAATTTGGCCTATCTCAAGCCAGGCAGTTGGGTGAACCTAGAGGGGGATATCCTCGCGAAATATGTCCAGCGATTTGTCAGTTACCAACGGGAGCAAAAAGCCCCGGACATTGGCCTCGACTTCCTCCAGGAACATGGCTATTTATAACGACTGAATTGCCAGTTTTTTTTGGTGGGGCGTAACCTGGGTTTCTTTGCCCACAACGCTCGGTAATTGTGCCTCGGCTGCTTGGGTGCGGGGCCGCATCCGAATTAAGTAGTAGCCTTTTTCTCCCAGGGGATCACAGGTCAAATTTTCGGTGATTTTTTGCCAACGCAGGGGAAAACTGGCGCGGTTGTAGAAGGTGAGATAAAAATCAAATGCCTGCAGCCAAGGTGATTGGATAGTAATTTCTAAACGTTCTGCTGCATCTAAAGCGCCGTAGAAAAATTGGGTGTCGGTGGCGCCAACGGGCAGAAATTCTCCTTTGACAAAGGCTGCGGGTAAGACATCCCGAAATTTAAATAGCGTAAAAATGTAGTAGTGGAGCAGACGAAAATAAGGGTTTGTTTTCTGGGTTAGGGTTTGATAAAAGTCGTTATTTTGGGGCGAAACGACCAAGGTCGCTACGGTTAGATCTAGGTCTGTTTTAACTGTCGGAAAGCGGGGATTCACCTTGGGGTGGTAGTAGCGTAAACCGACGGTATATTTGCCCTTGGGTAAGGAGATCTTGAGTTCTGTTTGGCTGGGGTCATCGGTGAGTTGCGTGAAATTCAACACCGTACGATAGCCCGGAAAGTCGTAGATACAACCGACCCAAGCTTCTGTAGATTGACGAATCGTTTCGAGGTTAATGGTGAGTTCTTTTTCGACAGAAAGTGGCCCCAGGGTACCGATAATGGCGTGGGTATTCCAGCGGGGCGCTTTGGTCATTAAAACGGGTAAGCTGAGGAATTTTTGGAGGGATTTTTCTCCAATAATGCGCCATTCTTTTGCATTTTTTTTATTCAGCGCTAAATACAAAGTGTAGAGATTGCCAATTAGGAATTTATTGACTTTATAAAAGCCAAAGGAAAAGATTGCTAAGGGCAGTTCTAACCAGGGTTTACGCGCCATTATTTATCAGAAAAATTGTGTCCTAGATTCTACCGTAGTGGGCGATCTCCGTTTGGGTTTGCCAGGCCCAGAGCTGATCCCCATAGGAAAAGTGCCACCATTCGTTGGGGTGAATCACAAAGCCTACCTGTTCCATGGCCTGCCGGAGCAGTTGCCGATTCTGATGGTACTGCTGCTCTGGGGACGTGGTGGCGGCAGCATAGAAATCGGGGTAGGAGCGATCGCCAATGTCATCAATCTCTCCTCCCATTGGTAGAGGTTCCTGGGCGCGGTTCACCAAACGCACATCCAGGGCCGCGCCGGTACTGTGGGGCGGTGGGGTCGCTGGATCGCGGCTCGGCACGGCCCAAAATTGCAACACCTGCTCCCAAATCTGGGCTGTTTCGGGGGGAGTTAAGGGGCGATCGCCTTTTAGCTGGGTGAAAGTGTAGTCCACCATGAATTGCTGCACCGGGATCGGTCGGTAGGCATCGAAGATTTGAATTTGGAATTCTGGATGGGCAGCCCGTAAGAAATTCTGGGCTTGGATGAGTTTGTCGAGGACTCGGCGGCGCAAAAAATAAGGCGATCGCCCCCCATAATCAGCCCCCAAAGCCATGTAGGGGTGGGGCGTCACCAAAGAAAAAAGACCTGCGGGGATTGGCACCAGGGGGTCATCACTGGTTGCGATGGGGATCCGTTGATAGGGTTTGGTCATGGGACGGGACAACTTAGGACAACGGTAGGCGATGGATCGCGTCATTAGTCCCAATCACCATCATCATTAGCGACTTATCCAGGCGATGCTCTGGCCCAGGGTTAATTTCAAAATGCTCTTCATTGCCCACTGCTAACACATTCACCCCGTAGTTAGCCCGTAGGGACAGTTCCGCTAGGGTTTTATCATGGAAAGCCTCTGGGATTTTAATCTCAACAATGCTGTGTTCTTCGTCAATATCAAAGCGGTCGAGGATTGACGGTTTTGTGAGGGTCATCGCGAGGGCGGCCCCAGCTTCTGCTTCTGGATAAACAATGCGGTCGGCCCCCACCCGTTTCAGGAGCTTACCGTGTACCTCCGAGGAGGCCTTAGCCACCACATGTTCGACACCCCCTTCCTTCACGTTTAAGGTTGTGACAATGCTTTCTTGGAGGTAATTCCCAATCGCCACGATGACAGTGTCAAATTCAAAAATGCCCGCCTGACGCAGGGCCATCACTTCGGTGGAATCCAATTGCATTGCGTGGGAGACGAGTTTTTCGGAAACCACCTGGGCGACTAATTTGGGGTTGATATCGGTGCCAAGGACTTCGTAGCCCATGTTGTGTAATTTTGTGCAGACGGCGCGACCAAATCGTCCCAGGCCAATGACCGCAAACTGACGACTTTCTTCCTGCCGAAAACCCTGAAAGAGAAAATTCCAATTCCGTAAATTCACCGTTTGTTTTACTCCAAAACCCAAATGGTTGTTAACTCGTGGCTAATGTGATTGCGAAAGGTTCAAAATGCTGTGGAGGCGATCGCCGCATCTTAACCGATGATCCTACTCGAATTTCAAGCGCTGGTGAAGCCTTGGGACATTCCTCTGGCCGAGGTGCTGCGGCTCAACCCACCAATAAATTTTCTTCGGGATAGCTAATGCGCCGTGGGGTGATTTCTCCGACGATGGCTGACATCAGCAAGAGCACCCCGACCCGACCACAGTACATGGTGGCAATTAGGGTCAGTTGACCGACAGCGGAAAGGCTGGCAGTAATCCCCGTGGACAGGCCAACGGTGGCAAAGGCCGAAATCACCTCAAACAAAATCGCAATCAATTCGATCTCAGGGTTGCTGATGGAAATAATCGCCGTAGCAATGGTAATCACGGTGGCAGAACCAAAAACAACGGCGATCGCCTTAAAAACGATACTCTGGGCAATTTCACGGTCAAAAACAGTGACACGGGTTTGACCATAGAGCACGGATTTGGTGCAATTCGCCAGGATATTAATGGTGGTTGTTTTGATCCCGCCCCCGGTGCCACTGGGACTCGCCCCAATAAACATCAAACCCATGGTGATAAACAGTCCGGCGGTACTCAGCTTGCCGATGTCAATGCTATTAAACCCAGCGGTGCGGGTGGTCACCGATTGAAACCAAGCGGCGATCGCCTTATCACCCCAACTCATCCCCGCAAAGGTGGTTGGATTGGCCCATTCCACAAACAAAAAAGCCACAGTCCCCAGACCCAGGAGCCAGAAGGTGGTAGAGGTGACCACTTCAAAATTCAACGAAAAGGTAAAGCGTCGGCTTTTGCGCTGGAGACGGTGCCGCAACCACAGATACATTTCGATGATCGCCTCATAACCAATGCCACCAAAAATGATCAAGCCAGAGATCGCCCCGTTCACCAGGAGAGAATTTTGATAGCCCACTAAACTATCCGCAAACAAACTGAAGCCCGCATTGTTCCAGGCGCTGATGCTGTGAAAAATTGCGAGCCATAACCCCTCACCAGGATCAAAATCTCGACTAAACCGCCCAAAAAGCAGGAAAATCCCCGTCAGTTCCCCAATTAGGGTCGTGGCGATAATCGAACGAATTAAGTTGCGCGTCCCTTGGTTGTAGGGTTGGTCAAAAGATTCTTTAATGGCAAATTTTTGGGCCAAGTCAAACCGACGCCCCAGCAGCAGCATGAGAAATGTCGAGAGGGTCATGTAGCCTAGTCCCCCCAGTTGGATTAACAGGAGAATAACTCCCTGGCCAAAGTTGGAAAAGGCTGTGCCTGTATCCACCACAATTAATCCTGTAACACAAACGGCGGAAGTCGAGGTAAATAGGGCGACGAGGGGACTATTCCATTCCCCGGAGGCGGTGGAAAAAGGCAACATCAAAAGTAACGTACCCAATAGAATAGCTCCGAGAAAGCCGAGGCAAATGGTTCTGGCGATGGTCATGGCCGATCAAGATTACAAAAAAGCATTTATAAAAGATCAAAAAAATGAAATGGCATTAGGCGCGCCACCGGGCAAGTTGTTGGCGGAGGGCTAAGCGGAGGCGCACCAGGAGAGGATTTTGTCGCTGGAGTTGGATATTGCCTGAGTATTGGCCTTGGTAATCAAAGAAATGATTAACCTCCTGGAGAATGGTGGCAAACCGGATCAGAATCGTTTCGGTGCGGTATTCCTGCAAGAGGGCTTGGGCATTGGTGGCGGCTGGGGGATTGTTGAGGGCGGCCAAAAGGCGATCGCCATCGTATTCGACACAATAGGTACTGATTTTTTGACAATTGAAGCCCGGATCTAAGTAATCTGCTAAAGCACCATTGACGCTACTAAAAACTTGGCAACCACAGGCGATCGCCTCTAGGGGTGGCAAACCAAAGCCTTCACTCACCGCATTATTCAGCCAATATTCCGCCGAATCATAGAGATAAATTTTACTGCGATTAAAGAGGGCCGCAAGGTCTGGCACGAAGGAATTTACCACTTCTACGCGACATCTTTGCTGGAGGTAGGGCACCAGTTGCTGGAGCACATAGCTAGAAGTTTTGCGGGTTTGCACCAATACATCAATATCCCGTTCTTGCTGCCAGTTCTCAAATTCCGGGGAAATTTGATTGGGTAGATAAAACAAGGGATTATTCGGTGCTCGTTGCCCCCAATAGCCGAGGGAATTGCGACTCACTGCCCAAATGGGAATGCGACTGGGGAGCTTAAACCCATAGCCGGTGCTGTGGGCATGGTAGACCACCGGATGCGATCGCAGTTGTTTGACCAGACGCGGAATATCAAAGCCCCAACTGATCACAAAAATAGCTTCCTGGGGCTGCACCTGGGGCAGCAGTTCCGGTAAATAAAGGTGATCTGGGGATTTTTCTCGGTAGGTGACTAAATGGGCCGATTGCAGTTGTTGGGCCAGTTCACAGGTCTTGATTTCGGCAAAGAGGCCACCGCTGGCAAATTTTTTACTGACACCGGGGACGAGGAAATAAAGCGATCGCATAGTAGCCATTGGAAGAGTCTCTAAAAATATACTGTTTATCTGGAAAAATACTCGGCAGGGCCAGAAATCCCCTTAAAATCAGAGGGTCAGTGTTCCTTGGTGAGTTTGTCATGACCCCTCCTTTGCTTCAGGTTCAAGATCTACACATCGCCTATCCCGCCCAGGGTCAAGCTTTACAGTGGGCCGTTGCTGGGGTGTCTTTTCAGGTGAATCAAGGCGATCGCCTCGGCCTCGTGGGGGAATCCGGCTGCGGTAAATCCACCATTGGCCGCGCTCTGCTGCAACTGCTGCCACGGGGTTCCCAAGTGACTGGCAATGCCACTTTTCAGGCAAAACCCATCTTAGATCTCAAGGGCGAAGCCCTACGCCATTACCGAGGCGAAGTGGTGGGGTTAATTTTCCAAGACCCGATGACCCGGCTGGATCCCCTGATGACCATCGGCAACCACTGCCTCGAAACCCTCCGCTGCCATCGTCCCGACCTCAGCGCCCAAGCCGCGAAACAAAAAGCCCTGGAAACCCTGGCGGCTGTGCGCATTCCCGAAAACCGCTGGCATCAATATCCCCACGAATTTAGCGGGGGGATGCGTCAACGGGTGGCGATCGCCCTGGCCCTGCTGCTCGATCCCAAATTCATCATTGCCGACGAACCGACCACCAGCCTCGATGTCACCGTCGCCAACGAAATCCTCCAGGAACTGACCCGTCTCTGCGCCGAACGGGAGATGGGCTTGTTGCTGATTTCCCACGATCTCGCC
The DNA here is from genome assembly GCF_963876085.1 of Synechococcus sp. BDU 130192. Lineage (NCBI taxonomy): Bacteria > Bacillati > Cyanobacteriota > Cyanophyceae > Synechococcales > Synechococcaceae > Synechococcus > Synechococcus sp. BDU 130192. Next base: position 24,202 of record NZ_CAWNNO010000014.1, read on the forward strand.
ATGGTCGCCGAATATTGCACGGACATTGCCGTGATGCACCAAGGTCAAATCGTCGAAACTGGCCCCGTTAAACAAATCTTCAATGACCCTCAGCATCCCTACACCCAATCCCTCCTCGAAGCCGCCCTCCACCTCCACAGCGATCAAGAAATTTCCTCTCACCAAGAGAAACAAGCGATCCTCTCCCTCGAAAACCTAGAGCAACATTACACCCTGGAGAGCAACCTGTTTCAACGGCTAATCACGGGCAAAAAAACCCAGGTGATCCGCGCTGTCGATGGGATTAACCTTGACATCTATGAAGGGGAAATTTTGGGCCTTGTCGGGGAATCCGGCTGCGGCAAATCCACCCTCTCCCGGACAATTTTGCAACTGATCAAACCTACGGGTGGCAGAGTTATCTTTGCAGGGAAAGAATTAAACCGACTGTCAGTGGGACAAATGCGACCGGAACGGCGGCACCTCCAGATGATTTTTCAAGATCCCCATGCTTCTTTGAATCCGTTGATGACCGTGGGAGAAAATATCGGCGATCCCCTCCACATTCACCAGTTAGCGACGGGGCCAGCGGTTAAAGAAAAGGTATTACAAATGCTCGAAAAGGTCGGTTTAACGCCCGCCGAAGAATATTACGCCCGCTATCCTCGGCAATTGTCTGGGGGACAACAGCAACGGGTGGGCATTGCCAGGGCTTTGATTACCGAGCCGCGCCTTGTGATCTGTGATGAACCCGTGAGTATGCTCGATGCGAGTATCCAGGCCCAGGTTTTAGATTTAATGCAAGCCCTAAAAGCGGAGTTTAATCTAACTTATCTATTCATTACCCATGATCTGTGGGTGGCGAAATTTTTATGCGATCGCATTGCGGTGATGAACCAGGGCAAAATCGTTGAATTAGGCCAGACTACCGACATTTTCAATCATCCCCAACACCCCTACACTCAGAAACTTCTGGGGGCTGCCCCCCTCCTCCACTCTGCGTAATTATTCCGCGCGTTCAATTTTGTTTGGAAGCACCATCTAGCTCTGAGACGGGATGGCTCAAAAACGTAAAGTAAAAAGAAGCCCCATAACTCTGGGGATCGAGTTCACCGGGGGTAAACCAGTCTGGCGGTGGATCACCGGCCAGCTCACCATTGCTCTCAACCCAAATTTTGCCACCCATGAGATTCACCAGACGTTTGGCGATCGCCAACCCTAAGCCACTACCCCCATAGCGACGGCTAATGGAAGCATCAGCCTGAATAAAGGGTTGAAATAGTTGATTGAGTTGCGCAACCTGAATGCCAATGCCCGTATCTAAAATTTGAAAACTCAGTTCCTCCGTTGGGGGATCGCTCAGGGACGGCACCGTGTGGCTTGTGATCACCAATTGCACAGATCCCGTTGCCGTAAATTTGAGGGCATTACCCAAAAGGTTAAACAAAATTTGCCGCAACCGTAGATCATCCCCCATCAAAATATTGGGAATCGAATCCGCCACACAATATTGCAAATCAATATCCTTTTGGTCGGCCTGTACTTTTAGGAGGGTAAAGACAGATTTCAACAGTTCCTGAAACGAAAAACAACGGGCTTCTAAGCGGAGGCTGCCCGACTCAATGCGGAGAAAATCAAGAATATCGTTGATGATATTCAGTAGGGTTTTACCACTGTCTTCAATAATGGCGACCAATTCTGCTTGATCGTCCTTGAGATCCATAGTCAGTAGCAATTGGGCCACACCAATCACCCCATTTAGGGGCGTGCGAATCTCGTGGCTCATGTTGGCGAGAAATTCACTCTTTTCCTGGGCCGCCATTTCTGCGGCTTGTTTAGCCTGGATAAGGTTTAGTTGTCGTTTCAGGGCTTGATTATATTTAACCAAGAGATTTTCCCGCTGCTGATGGGCCAATTCTTTCTGGGTCGCCAGCTCTTCGAGGCGTTGATTTTGGCTGGCAAGGGTTTGATTCATTGCCTTGAGATCAGCTTTGGCTTGCTTTTTTTCGTTTAGTACCGCAATCAACATCAACGTCATCAGGCCAATGCAGGCAATAAAAAATTGCGAAAGCAGCAGGGAATTACGTAACGACTCCCCCACAAAGGTGCCATAGCCCTGGACGGTGCTGATCGCCACCATCAAAACGATCATCACCATCAGGAGTGTTGCGCCAACTTCTTTAAACTGAAAGGTTGTCCACACCAGGAGAGGGGCAAGGAGATATTCCCCGTGGTAGCCGTTGATCACCAGATGACTAATGCCGAGGGTCAGGGTGGCGATGCTGATGGCCGCTAACCAATATTTTTTGAGGTGATGGATAAATTCACGGTAGCCATGCTGGGTGGCAATAATTAGAGGCGCAAAAATGAGAATACCAAAGCTGTCACTGAGAAACCAAGTCCCAGCAATTTCTGGGTACAGCGACCAAGGGGCTTTCCCGGCCAGGCAAACGATGAGGGCACAGGCGATCGCCACGGGGAGGTGGCTCAGAATGCAACTGTAGAGGATGAAATTTTGGGTCGTCTCCGGTCGGTCTAAAAAATAACGGTGTTGGTTGCGACATTGTAACCAATAGGCTGCTAGGACTTTTCCGGCGGTGGCGATCGCCGTAATGCCGAGGGTCATCAACAAATTAGGCACGCTGAGCCAAGCTTGGTAAATGACGATCTCTGCAACCAAAATTCCCCCCAAGACCCCCCACCACATGGGCAGCCCCCACACGACCAGGAAGCCCACCGCTAGCCCCCCCGGAATCCAAATGGGCGTCGAACCTGTTTCTGGGTAAACCGTAAAATTGTGAGAAAACAGGGCTGTAACACAATAGGCGATCGCCACGACCACGTGCTTCCACCAAGGTTCCGGTTGATGAATCAAAAAACGGGAAGACAAACGAGATAATGACGACAAAACCATCACAGAGAAAAGATTAGGGAAAATAATTGGCTACCGATGACTAGATTCTATTGTGGGGTGTGCTTGAATCGTTCATGACACCTATGCAATGAATCTCTAAGTACCTCGTCACCGAGCCAATCTCCCCAGTATTCTAGACGCGACAAAATTTGCGGTCATTATCAAATTGTGGTTCCTGCCAAGAGTAAGCAAAATGACTCACCTGGGTAATGTCCGGGAAGCTAGCTTTGATGGCGGCCATTTGATCCTTGAGGGAAGGGCGATTATCCTGGGCACGGTTCCAATCTCCCGCCAAGGCCGGAATAATCTTTGTCCCCGCTGGTGCAAACTGGCGCACCCGGTTAATCTCGTCAACAATGCAACTGCTGTTGCCACAGACGGCATAGGCCATGGGGTGCCACTCCATCGAACCAGGAAATTTATCCCAAGGTTGGAGGCGAGAATCAAAACCCCGTTGGCCGACGGGTTGATTACCCCCCGGGAAAAATACGGCCCCCGCAGGAATATTGCGACTTTGGGCCTGGGCGGCGGCGCTGTTCACAAAATCCACAACCCCTTGGGCCGCATGGCTGACAGTGAGATACCAAAGTTCCGCTACGAGGCGTTGATGGAGAACATTGACGTCTAGATCGGCTTCATCCCCCAGGATTTTTCGACCCTGCCACCGGGGCGTGCCTTCTTCGGGATATTGGGCTAAAACTGCCGCCACATCCCCGACGGTAATGTTGCCTTGGCGGAGATATTTTTCGATGAGGGTTAGACCCTGGCGATTTTCGGCGCGGTCGTAGAGGGCTTGGGCTGAGGCGGGGCTATAGATCCAGAGATCCGCCACGGAAGCTGCCACGGAGCGGGCACCGGTGCCACGGGGGTAGCGGATGTAATCGAATAAAATGCCATCGGGTTGCCGCTGGAGCATTTGATTGACAAGATTTTTATAGTCGGCCTGGGCGATCGCATTGTAGGGATCTGCGAAGGCTTGGGCACCATCTTGGACAAAGTCGAGGCTGGTTTCACCGTAACCATTCCGGGCCATGGCACTTTGGCGATCGCCCCGATTTCCATAGACATAGCCGTAGTTCATCCCAAATAGCCAAGCATAGACCTCTAGACCACGCGCCCGACCTTTTTCGATGATTTCAGCCATCACATCGCGATTTTCGAGGCCGGGGGTTTGGATGCGGGATGGCCAGGGGGTATTGTTTTGGTTTTTGGGTAACAGGGCCTGGCTATCGGCAAAGACTTCGAGATAAAGCTGGTCATAACCTTTATTGACAATGTCATCGAGAATCCGCTCAATCATCCCGGCTTTTGTGTCGCAAGGATAGACGCGGAGCCACATGGCCTGGTGCCGTGGCCAGTAGGTTTGACGGCAACGCTGCAGTTGATCTTTGTGTTGTTGTAGGAGCGCTTGGTACTCGGCTTGGGCGCTACGATCACCTTGGATCGCGGCGGCACGCCGTTGATCTTTCGCGGCGATCGCCCCAGCATTGAGGCGGCAATATTCGTCTAGTTGATTATTGACTTGGGCCTGGGCGGTGAGAGGCTCGATACCGAGGGAAAGGCCACTCAAACCAAGGGCGAGACAAAAGGCCTGGAGACGGTGACGCCAAGGTTGCTGTCGGGCCTGGGTAATTTTTCTGGGGCAAGTTCCCGTTGATGGTGGCCGCTGATCCATAAAATACTCACACTTGAAACAATGACAAAATAACTAGAAATCGGAATCGTGGCGATCGCCTTTTGCCGTCTTAAGGATAGCCAAAATTTCCAGGGACTACACGACCCCATTGCAGCGCAAAGAATTCAAACGTGCCGCAATTGTTCCCCAAGGTCAGGCTAGGGGCGCTGGGGGGATGGGATTTCGATGGTGTCCGGCAGTTCAAACCCGGAGAGGTCTAGGTTTCCAGGTAAGGATTCCTGGGCATATTGGAAAGAACCGGGCAAAATTTCTTCAAAGAAAAACAAGGATAATTCTTCGGTGAGGGCCGCCCCAAGGCTTTCGCCTAATTTGTCGCCCAGGTTGAGGTTCGTCACCCCCGTAAGGCTAACATCCGGTACGGTAATCTGCCGGGCGATCGCCTGCTCCTGCCAGGGCACCGTAAGGTTTAAATTTACCTGGATATTTTGCACCGCTAGTTGATCCACCGTAAATGTCGTGGTGGGTTGACCATCGGCCGTGGTGGAGGTTTGGATCTGTGGCTCTAGTTGTTCGATCAATTGGGCGATGTTGACATTGGGTAGGGCACCCACAAGGCGCGGATCCGGCAAGTCATTTAGATCGCCTTCGATATTCACTGTGACCCCTTCGAGGTTGGCGATCGCCACCTGGAGGGGTTTGCCTTGTAGTTGGGGGTTTTGTAGCTCGATGTGACGAATTACCAATAGATTTTCCCCAGAAAAGCCCGGCACATTCGCAAAGGCCAAATCATGGAACATCACCCGGCGTTGGAGGAGTTGCACCTCGGTCTGACCTACTGCCGCCTCAATGCCCGTGCTCTCGGTGAGTTCGCTTTCGAGTTCCGTTTCCAGGCGCTGGCCTAACCAGTTTTCCGTTGCTAGCAAAGCTCCACCCCCCACTACACCGAGGGCCAAAATTGAACTCGCAATGATCAGGATGGGTTTTTTCATCAAAATGCTCCGTTATGCCAGACAAACCGAGTAGAACGATTCTTTGCCCAAGGGTAACATCACCAAGATTCTCCAGATTCGAGGGCAGGCCAGTCTCCGTTCGTGGCGGCGGTTGGCAACACCTGGCAGTCTTGGCTCACTTTACGGCTTTCTTGCTGGGAGTGGGGGTCAAGGGCGATCGCCTCAAACCTCAACGCCAAAGCACCGGGGGGAATCGAAACCACTTGGCGACAATAGAGCCGTCCTTCGGGGCCTGGGGTAAAGGTCATTAGTTGAAATGGCCCGGCTAAAAGTTCCCGCGTTTGGCGATCCTGGAGCCACAGTTGTCCATGGAGGCGATCGCCCCCGGCGGGTAAACTCAATTCAACAACGGCTAAATCTGCCACCTGGTAAGCCGTTTTATCAAGGTGAAGCTGGGGTTCTGGAATCGGTAATGGTGGTGGGTCAGTTTTTGTTTCTGGAGCGAAAGGCATTTCCGGCTCAGGGAATTCGGCAGTTGTTTCTGGGGTAGCTTCCGGTACCTCTTCTGGGCTTTGGACTTCAAGCTGTTCATCCCAGAGGCTATCGACAACAATTTCCAAGCGGGGCGATGGTGTCGGTGTTGGGTTCTCTGCTTCTAGGGTTGCTTCAGGGGGCGATGTCGGCGGTTCCGGCTCCGGCATTAACCAGGTGGAATCTTCCCCATCCACGGCCAGGGCATTTAACCGGGTAAAAAACCGTGAATTCCAATCCAAATCCTCTGCCGGAGGCGTTTCTGAGACTTCGGCAGCAGGGGGATTAGAATCTTGTGCAGCAGTATCTGTGTCTATTGCTGGTGCTGTTGTCTGGGGGTCATGATCTTCTGAGGCTTTGAGGGCATGATCCAAGGAGCTTACAGGTGCTTCATTGGTCGGTTCAGTCTGGTCTGACGGGGGAACATCAGGCACAGTCGCCTTGGGGGTAAAGTTGGGCAATTGCAGGCCCGTGGTTGACTTTTGGCTTTTAGCTTTGAG
>NZ_CAWNNO010000015.1:0-26580 GCF_963876085.1 Synechococcus sp. BDU 130192
GATAACGCCATTGTGATGCTCGAAAATATCACCGCTGGGGCCGAAAAAGTGAAGTCCGAGCATGGTTCACGGCGGAAACTGCAACGCACCGTCGAAGCCAGTAGTCAGGAGTTGGAATCGGCCTTATTTGCCTCGACGACGACAAACTTGGTTTCCGTGTTGCCCTTTCTGTTGGTGGGGGGCTTTTTAGCGCTGATTTTTAGCGAGCTGATTCTAACTATTAGTTTCTCGGTGGCTGCTTCTCTGATCATTGCTCTGACGGTGGTACCCGCCCTTTCTTCACGACTACTCGCGGTGCGTTGGTCCAGTAACCTCCAGCGGGCGCTGCCGATTCAGTGGTTTGGTGCTTTTATCAATCGCTTAACGACCCTCTATAGTCGCGTTTTGGGCCTGATTTTACGGCGGAAATTATTGGTGATTGCCGGGGCGATCGCCATTTTTGGGGGCAGCAGTTTGTGGATGGTGGGCCAATTGCCCCAGGAAATTTTACCCCGGATCAATACAGGCCAATCGGAATTACGGGCGACCTTCCCCCCAGGCACTACAGTCGAAGAAAACCGCACAGTGATGCAAGCTGTAGAAGAGTTGCTGCTCGCTCAACCAGAAACAGAATATGTTTTTACCACTTCCGGGGGGGCTTTATTCGGCACTTCAACGGTCAGTAATGCCCTGCGGGGGTCGAGTAGTGTCACCCTCAAACCTGGCAGCAATGTCCAAGCCTACACCGACCGGATCAATCAGCTCGTGGCCGAACAAATTCCGGCGATTGGCACCTCAATTCGGATGCGACCGGGCAGTGTGCGGGGCTTGATTTTAAGTAATTCTCCGTCCCGGGCCGATGTGGATGTGATGCTCCAAGGTGCGAATACAGACATCCTTGAGCAGGCGGGCGCACAGGTTTTAGCGGCCCTGGAGTCCCAGGCAACCCTCGCTAGCTATGAACCCGATGCGGCTCCCCCCCAACCGGAAGTGCAAATCCGCCCCGATTGGCAACGGGCCGCCGCCCTAGGACTTTCTGCTGAAGCGATTGGCAGCACGATTCAAACGGCCCTCGATGGCTCTGTGCCCACCCAACTGCAACGGGGCGATCGCCTGGTGGATATCCGTGTCCAACTCGAACCCCAGACCATTCAACGGGCCGCCCAATTACGGAGTATTCCTTTATTTACCAGCACCCGACAACCGGTACAACTGGGGGATCTCGCCACCATTACCTCCGGTGATGCCCCAGGGGAAATCCAGCGCATTAACCAGCGACAGGTGTTGATCCTCGAAGGAAATCTTGTCGAAGGGGCCAGCCTGAGTGACGCCCTCAGCGAAGTAAATCAAATCATTGCCGGTCTTGAGTTGCCAGCAGGGGTGAGCCTCTTGCCCAGTTCGGCAGCAGAAACCAATCGTCAAATTCAACTGGCCCTCCAACTCCTTGGGGGGATGGCGGCTTTCCTCGTGTTTGTGGTGATGGCGGTGCAATACAACTCCCTCATCGATCCGTTGGTGATCATGCTGACGGTGCCCCTAGCTTTGGCAGGCGGCATCTTAGGTCTATTCGTTACCCAAACGGCAATTGGGGCGACGGTGATTGTTGGGGCGGTGCTATTGGTGGGGATTGTCGTTAACAACGCGATCATCATGGTGGAACTGGCGAACCAAATTCGAGAACGCGATCGCCTGAGTTACCGGGCAGCGATTTTGGAGGCGGCCCCCCAGCGTCTCCGGCCGATCCTCATGACAACGATTACGACGGTCTTGGGCTTATTTCCCCTGGCTCTGGGCATTGGCGAAGGATCAGAATTTCTCCAGCCCTTGGGGGTTGTGGTCTTCTCCGGCCTTTCTTTGGCAACGGTGTTGACCCTCTTTATTATTCCCTGTTTTTATACCCTGCTCCATGAACTGGGTACCCCCCGCACCAAGCGTCCCCGCCCGGTGGTTGTAGAAGAAGAGCTGCCGACTAAAGTCCTACGTTAGGGCCGAAAAAGTGCTTAAAAAATCCCTCTACAATGGGGAAATGATCTTCGTTATGAGAAAAAATTGCCATGGGCGATCGCCTCCTGTTTCACCTTGCAATTCCGATTACTGACCCAGTTGTCGCCAAAAAATTCTATGCCGATGCCCTCGGTTGCACGGTGGGACGAGAAAATAGCGGGGCGGTGATTTTTAACTTCTTTGGTCATCAACTGGTGGCCCATGTCACCAAGGAACCCCTCCGCCCCCAAAAGAGCGTTTATCCGCGCCATTTTGGTCTAAATTTTCTCGATGAACAGGATTGGCAACAGGTCTTAAATCGGGCAGAAAACTATCAACTCCCCTTCCGCGATCGCCCCCGCCTCCGGTTTCCGGGAAAATTAACGGAACATCGTACTTTTTTCCTCGAAGATCCGTTTTTTAATCTATTGGAATTCAAATGGTATCGCCATCCAGAGGCAATTTTTGGTGGTCGAGAAATCACCGAAATTGGCGATCGCCCCGAAACTCACTAGGTTTTGCTTTGAGATTATGCGGCTTTAGTAAGTTGCATCACTGTTATTGATGCTGTTGGTCGTCAAAAAAATAAAGGGGTAAAAATCGCCCAATTTAAGTGCTTTATTTGGTGACGACATAAAAGCTTGCAGGATGCGCAGCTAACGCTTAGTCACGGCCAATGACATTCAATTACAGAAAAATTGCAGGCATTCCGATGGTTTGTTCCAGTTCTTCTGGTTAGATCAATTGGTTTTTGCCGGAGGATTTAGTGACAAGTAGTAGTTTAAAGTTTTTTGACTTAAACTAAGTCATTAGCTCCTAGGCCGCGCAATTTTTCCCGTTGCCAAGCTCGCTAGTGGGCAATTTTTAAACTATTTTCAGCTGGACCCTTAGAAGCTAATGTTCGCTTTTCGAGATTTTCTTACTTTCAGTACCAGTGGCCTCGTGGTCCTCTCTGGTGGTGGGGTGGCGATCGCCCAAACAACCCCGCCGCAAATCGCTACGCCAGAGCCTCCCGTCGGTCAGGCCCCCCAGGCGCCATTGCCACCATTGGCCACTCCTGGCGTTGATCCCCTCGATACAGCAGCCTTTTTACCCAGCCTCGGTGGTCTCAGCCAGCCCACAACCCTGGCGGCTCTGCCCCTACCTGCCGCAGATCTCGATTTAACGCCGACTGCTCACCTCGGCACCATCCAGGCCCCTGCGCCCCTCCTCGCCCAGGGAGATGCCACAGAAACCCCCTCAACAACGGGAGTCGATGTAACGCTGCCCACCGCAGAGACAAACCGGACAATTCCCCTTGTGCAATCCTTACCGCCGGATCGGGTGATTAATGAAGATCTAAATCAGCTTCTAGAACCCATTGAGAATCCGGCAGTGACAGTCCCCCAGGAGGCCACAGCGGTGACGGCTGACAATGTTGTTGATCTCACCCTAGAAGAAACAATTCGTCTGGCCCTAGAGCGCAATGAAACACTCCAGGAAGCCCGTCTGAACTACGACCGATCAGAGGAATTTGTGCAAGAGGCGATCGCCGCCGAATACCCAAACCTCAGCAACCAATTCGACATTACCCGCACCGACAGCGCCAACGGAGAACTCCAGGCCCGGAACCTAGGCAGAGACAACAATGCCACCACAGCGATCAATGGTCGTCTCGAAGTCAGCTATGACATCTATACCGGGGGGCGTCGCTCTGCCCAAATTGAAGCGGCCCAGACCCAATTGCAAATTGCCGAACTAGACATTGAGCGCCTCACCGAAGAAACTCGTCTAGCCGCTGCGGTGAACTATTACAACCTCCAGAGTGCCGACGCCCAGGTGGTTATTGAACAAAGTTCGGTGTTTGATGCCACCCAGAGTTTACGGGATGCCACCCTACTAGAACAGGCAGGCTTGGGCACAAAATTTGATGTATTGCGGGCCGAGGTCGAACTCGCCAGCGCCCAACAGCGGCTCACCAGGGCTGAAGCCACCCAAAGAACCGCCCGGCGTCAACTGGCTCAACTCCTGAGTTTGGCACCAACCATCGATCCCCGCACCGCCGATGAGATTAACCTCGCTGGAAGATGGGAAATTTCTTTAGAAGAAACCATTGTCCTAGCACTGCAAAACCGCCAAGAATTGCGCCAGCAGCTCCTCCAGCGGGAAGTTGATGGTTACCAGGAACGGATTGCATTGGCTGCTGTCCGACCTTTAGTCAGCATTTTTGCGAATTATGATGTCTTGGAAGTGTTTGATGATAGCCTTGGCCCCGCCGATGGGTTAACGGTTGGGGCCCGGATGCGTTGGAATTTCTTTGATGGGGGGGCAGCGGCCGCCCGGGCAAATCAAGAAAAAGTTGATCAGGCGATCGCCGAAAATCGTTTTGCTAACCAAAGAAACCAAATTCGCCTGGCAGTGGAAACAGCCTACTATGACTTTGAAGCCAGCGAACAAAACATCACGACGGCAGCCGCCGCAGTCACCTTAGCAGAAGAAAGTTTACGCCTGGCTCGTCTGCGCTTTAATGCGGGGGTCGGCACCCAAACCGATGTAATCTCTGCCCAAACGGGTCTGAATACGGCCCGGGGCAACTATCTCCAGGCAGTCACCGATTACAATCGTGCCTTTGCCCAACTGAAGCGGGAAGTCGGTTTAGGAGATGCGGTGATCGCCCCGGCGGCTCCCTAGGGATTATTGAACGATCGCCTTGGTTTGCAGCCAGGTTTCAACTGCCTTGGCGATCGCCCCGGCGAGTTCTTCCTGGGCCTGGGGATCGGTAATCCACTCAAACTCCGTGGGATTAATCATAAAACCCAACTCCATCAAGACCGCCGGAGCTTCCTGGGGCCGGGTCAAGGCCAGATTGTTCCAAAAGACACCGTAACTGGGACGGCCTAACTGCGTCGTTAAATCATCGTGGAGAAACTGCGCCAGGTCATGGGCCTGGGGATGGTACCAAAACATCCCGATCCCCGCCGTATTTTCTGCGTCCCCTGCATCGGGCAGGGCATTGTAATGGACAGACAGAGCCAAAGTGGGCTGGAGGTCACGGATCGCGGCCTGGCGATCGCCTAAGGATAAATCTTGATCCGTGGTACGGCTGAGAATCACTTCCGCGCCTTTGGCTTCCAGTTGTTTTTGAATTTTTTGGGAAATGAGCAAATTAATTGCCTTTTCAGGGTAGCCCGTTGGCCCCAAGGCACCGGATTCAGCCCCCCCATGGCCAGGATCGAGCCAAATGGTCGCGCCCCGGAGCGAATTCCCCTGGAGTTGTGGCGGGTGGCGGAGGGACAAAATTAAATTGCTGCCTTCATAACGCAGTGAATGGCCCCATTGCTGGTCTGTTTTGAGGCGGAAATCATAGCGGATCGTTTCTGGATCAATCTGCGCCCAGTCGAGGCGGCGGATAATTGGACTTTCGTCTAGGTAAATGGTGTCGGTTTGGGCGATCGCCTGGTGGAGGGTCAGGCTAAAGGTGTCGTCATTTTGACTGACGGTAACTGGTACGGGCCTTTGGAGGGGAAAAATGACATTTGTTTCTGTGGCGGTGGTTTGCGATCGCAGGCTGCGAATCAATGTTGTCGGCGGCACTGCACCCTGGATCGGTGTGGTCTCCGAAGCGCGAATCCAAGCGCCATAGTCTAAACGCAGCCAATCCCCTTCTTTGCCAGTAACCAGGGCCTGGGTTCCCTGGGGCAAAGGCGTGAGGCGGGAAAAATTGGTACTGGGGCCTGTGCGGGCCACCCCTGCCAAACTGGTGACGGCGATCGCCTCAGTATTTTGGGCGTCTAAAATTTCGACGCGACCGGGGCTGGTGGCGGTGCTGGTTTGCCCCTGGACATTCATCTGGTAACGGGCTTGGCCGAGGCTCCCGCCTTGGGTAAAGCGCTGACAGCCCCCATAGGTTCCCGTAAAAACTTCGGCGGGAGCTTCATTCTCTAGGGTTAGGACGGCGGCATTGCTGGGCAGCGTCACCGTGGTCTGGGGTTGTAGGGAAAAAGATTTTCCGCCGAGGGCAACCCTAACTTGGGCCTGGGCTGGCCCCTGGACTTGGAAACAAATTGTCTCGTCGGTTTGCCGGGCAATATCCACCGCCGGGAAAGGGGCTTCGAGTTGGTTGGGCGGCATTGTATTGTTAGCCAAACGCTCAACGGTGAGGGTTTTTGTTTCCGTCTGTCCCGAAGGCTGACGATAGGTCAGGGTAATTTGGTTTTGACCCACCGTCAAGGGCAAACTGGGGGCAAAATGGCCCAAGTCACTCCGGGTAATCGGTTGACCATTGATCGCCACGGTGCCCGCCGCTGGGGCTGAGCCAATCAAGAAAATCTGGGCGGCGCTGGTTTGGTGATTGTTTGGGGGGTAGACCAATTGGAGGCGATCGCTTTGGCGGGGAAACTGGGCGATCGCCGGAAAGGTCAGGGCCACGGCAATACCAGAACTGAGGGCGATCGCTTTAAACATAAATCTTGTCCTTAATTTTTTAAGCTTACAAAGGCCATCTCCATTGAGACAGCTTTCTTTGAGGCGTTGAAACCTAGAGGGTGCTATCCCCCTGAACCACCTGTTTAATGGTCGTAAAACTTTCGAGGCCAATTAAACCCCGGCGATTTCCCTTTTGGTTCGAGACCCCAAGAAATACCGAATCGCTCCCCAGGGGATGACGCGAAAAACAAGGGGAGGCATTGATATAGATCAAAGCACTATCGAGGCCCATGGAAAATTGCCGACTTTCATGGTAGGACTCCGTGACAATACAATCGGCATGGCCACCGGAGTTGCAATTAATTTCAGTGATGGCTGCGGCCAGATCCGGCACCCGTTTAAACGCCACAATTTTTTCTAAATAAGCCTGCTGCCATTCTTCTTCAGTGCCAATGGGGGCGAGGTGTTCAGGAAATTCTTCGACGAGGGATGCATCTCCCCGTAGCTCAAAGTCTTGTTCTTGGAGGGATTTAAACAGACTAATTAAATGGGATGTTTTCTGCTCAGGACACACCAGGACTTTTTCGATGGCATTGACGGCATCGGGTTCGTAATTATGGCTGTCTTGGATCACCCAACTGGCCAATTCCAGATCACCGCTGGGAGCGAGGTAGAGGTAGCAATTGCCTACGGTGGTTCTCAGGACAGGGGTGGTGGCGTGTTGCACCACCTGTTGAATCATGTTGGGACGGCCATAGGGAATGATCAGGTTCAAGTAGCGATCCTGGGCCACTAGCTGTTGTACGGTACAACCTTCCTCAGAAGAGAGAGATTCTAAACAGCCTGAGGGTAAGCCCTGGTCAGCAAGGGCCGTTTGCATAATCTCAGCGATCAGGTGATTGGTATGGCTGGCATCACCGCAACCGCGAATTACGAGGCTATTGGCTGTCTTTAAACAAAGTCCAGCGGCGATCGCCCCTAATTCGGGCAAGGCTTCATGGATCAGACAAATCACCCCCAGGGGCATCCGTTGGGAGTAGGTCTGATAACCACTAATTTGATAGGTCGCATTTTTGACCCGTTGCAGCGGATCGGGCAGTTTTGGCAGTTGACGCAGCAAACGCACTGTTTTTTGCAGCCGTTCGGGGGTCAACTTTAACCAATCCAGAATCAGCTTCGGCACGGCCATTTCGCGGCTGGCCTCTAGATCCTTGGTATTGGCTTCGAGGATGACGGAAATATTGGCCTCTAGGGCGGTGGCGATCGCCTCAATACCCAGATGACGTTCACTACCTTTGAGTAACTCTAGTTCTAGGGAAGCCTGATGGGCCCGCTGCAAGGCTGCCGTAATCGGATCACTGCTCTCTAACGGGGGAGTAGATGCCATTTGATTACCCATGAAGTCCCAATGTACTCGCGAAAGTTTGCGTAAAGCCTCACCAGATCATACTGATTGCCCTAGGGGATCGCAAGAACCTGCCAGCTAGCAAGGTTGCTTTCTCCCAACTTTTTTGTCAAAAAGGCCAGTTGCTCTTATTAAAATATGTTTTCTGTATCAAATTTTACAGAAAATAAAATATAATGAGGTAGAGGACAAAGTATAAAACACAAATCCCCCGTGTTTCGCGGTCGGTCAGGAGCAAAACCATGAGAACCCAACAACAAGCCCGTGCATTAATGATGCGCCATCACCACGCCATTAAAAATCGTCAAATGTCCCTCCTGAACCGTTCTGCCACAGAAATCGGCATGGCACCAGAAGGAGACTATCAAGGCACGATTCAAGGTAAACTCCCCCGTCAAGTGCGTGCGGACTATGGCCCTAGTCATGCCACCATGAGCTAACGAAATTTACTGGGAAAATTCTGTTTTCTAAAAAATTATCGATGGTCACCGCCGTTTCAGGATGGTGGCTTTTTTCGGCAGTATTACAAACGCTGGCTCCATTGGTCTTGGGACAAAAAGGGGCGATCGCCACTGATGGTTGCCACGGGTTCGGTGAGGGTAAAATCTTCGGCTTGAATCCATTGTTTGAGGGTTTCTGCCACTTGATCCGCGAGATATAGACTCGTGACCGGAGCAACTTTTACGGTTTTTCCCTCAATGGTTAATTTCCCAGTTTTAAGCTGGCCATAGCTCACTAAACCAAAGGTGGGCCGCACCCGGCGCGGAATCGAAAAATCCATCACCGGGGCGACAATTTCTTTATCTTGGACGGCACAGTGGGCGATGACTTCCTCGTGGAGAACTGGCAGGGGCACCCCCACGCCCAACATTAAAGAAGGGCCGTACTTGGTGAAATAACAACCCCGTACCCACTTGGGATCCATTTGTTTTGCGTCGCCAATCAAGGCCAAAGTGGAGGCTGGCCCCAGGGGGGTACGATTGCCCAGACGTTTCTGGAGGGGAAAATGCTGGGTGCCTTCCCAGGCCACATAACCAATACCGCCCCCCAAGAAAATTTTGCTGCCCACCCCAATTAACTCTAAATCTGGGTCATTTAACAAAGGAGAAATTGCTCCAGCACAGGCATAGACGGCATTTCCCAAATGGGGCTGGAGGGGGCCGAGGTAAGTATAAAGGGGGCGATCGCCACCGTTAACACCCACAATAAAATTTTGATAAAGATTGCGGGGATTGAATAGATAAAACTGATTAATTTGATCTTTCGTGAGGGTATTGTCCCAGGTGGCGCGCGGATAACAATCGGTCACATGGCCCAGGGCATGGAGATGGACGGTTTTACCTGCAATTAGATCTTCAATCACATGGCCGCCGCCTTTCTGGGAGAGGGGGCGATCGCCAATTTCCGCCGCTTCATTTTCCAGAGGATCTTCCATCATGGTTGCCCCTAGGTAAATATCCACCGCCCCCAGACCAGGATAAGCAGGCACCCCATTGAGCCAGCATTTGCGAATTTTAATGGGGGGATCCGTATGGCCCAGGTTGAGCATTGCCCCCGAAGATTCCATCGGCTCAAAGGTACCTGTGGTCACCACATCAACGGTTTCAGCAATTTTTTTGATGCCCCATTCCACCACCCGTGCTTTTACTTCAGACACCGTCCAGACAACGGCCTGGTGGGCAAGAATCTTTTCGTTGATGCTGGCGATCGTTCTCATGGTTGAACAGAGGGAAGCGTACCCTTTCATCCTAGGAGAAAATTACCCTTGGTTACGCCGCCGCCGGCACCGCTCCGAACAATATTTCACGTCATCCCAGCATTTTTCCCATTTTTTGCGCCAGGTAAACGGCAGTCCGCAAACGGTGCAAGTTTTTGTCGGGAGATCGGCTTTTTTACGCTGTCGTGCCATGGTCAATCATTGCAACTGGATGTCGCCTTTCGTCAGA
Source organism: Synechococcus sp. BDU 130192 (assembly GCF_963876085.1). Taxonomy (NCBI): domain Bacteria; kingdom Bacillati; phylum Cyanobacteriota; class Cyanophyceae; order Synechococcales; family Synechococcaceae; genus Synechococcus; species Synechococcus sp. BDU 130192. Next base: position 9,718 of record NZ_CAWNNO010000015.1, read on the forward strand.
CTGCTTTTTTACTTCAGGGTGCGGCCTAATACATCCGGCCCAAAACGTAGTCAATGAGATCCGTGAGGGCATCTTTGGAGGGAGACGGATCTAGGCACTCTAAACTGTGGCGAGCCAATTGACCGTGATGGGCTGCAAGTTCTTTAGCGCGACTGATCCCATTGCTGTTGCGCACAATTTCGAGGGCTTTTTCGGGATCACCATTTTCAGCAAATTCCCGCTCGATCAGTTGGGTTAGGTTGGGATGTTCTTCCATTGCAAACAGGGCTGGGGCGGTGATGTGGCCGCCGATTAAATCAGATCCGGCAGGTTTCCCCAAAACATCGGTAGAGCCAGTGAAGTCGAGGATGTCATCGACAATCTGGAAGGCCAAGCCTAAATTGCGGCCATAGTCGTAGAGGCGATCGCCAATTTCTGGGTCAACCTCACTGAGAACAGCCGCCGCTTTGGCACTATTCCCAATCAATGACGCTGTTTTGTAATAGGATTTTTCGATGTAAATTTCGAGATTCATCCCGGTGTCGAAGCGGTTCAGCCCCTGTTGAATTTCCCCTTCGGCAAAGTCTTTGATCACCTCAGAGAGCAATTTCACCACAGTGAGATTATCTAAATTCGCGAGGTACCAAGAGGATTGGGCAAAGAGAAAGTCTCCGGCTAGAACCGCGATGCGATTGTCAAAGAGACTGTTAACAGTAGGTACACTCCGGCGCAGGGCCGCTTCATCAACCACATCGTCGTGGACAAGGCTCGCCGTATGAATCATTTCGGTGATTTCTGCCAGGCGACGGTGCCGCTGGGTCAAGGGGCGATCGCCTAGGGTTGCCCGGGAGGCCAAAAGCACGATGGCGGGTCGAACTCGTTTCCCCCCCGCAGAAAACAGATGCTCTGCCGCGGCCCCCAAAATCGGATGTCGGGCGCTAATTAGCCGCGTCAGATTTTCACTGAGCTCCTTGAGGTCGGCTTCGACGGGAGAAAAAAGGGTAGTCGCTGAAATCATTATTAAGCCGAGGGAAACGAAATTTACGAAAATTTACATATTCTATATTGTATGGCAATGGATTCGTTTCAGCAGAAAACGGCTCTTTTTTGCGGGTCTACCCTGGCCCGATCGCTTGTAGGGACACCTGTTTCAGGCAGGCGATCGCCCTTTAGCCATTGGTGATCGAAAGGGGCGATGTATTCACCATGAGGTTTTTTAAGTCCACCTGTTCCACTAGGGGCTGATGTCCAAGCCATCCCTTTGCCGATTGGGCAAACTGGTCTGGGCAACCGCTCACCGCAAAGCGGGTTGGTAATGGTGACTGGGGATTTTTCCAACCCATCAATTCCAATTCCTGTTCCGTGGCACTGACCACATATTCCGCCGGATCGACACAAATCACATGGCTCGGCAAAATTGATTGAATCACCCCAGACAAGTGGCGATAGTGGGTACACCCATAAACTAAGGTATCAATGCCTTGTTCGAGGAGGGGTTGCAGACGTTTCTGGACAATGCGTTTCGTGTGGGGATCGTTAATGCGATTGGCCTCAATGAGGGGAACAAATTCTGGGCAGGGCATTTGCCATACCGCCGCCTCTGGGTTCGCTTCCAGAATTGCGTTTTCGTAAGCGCCGCTATTCACTGTGGCCTGGGTAGCGATCACCCCGATGCGTTTCCCTTGACTGACTGCCCCCCTTGCTCCGGGAAGAATCAGCCCTAAAACAGGGGTTTTAAATTCTGAGCGGATCACATCCAAGGCGATCGCCGAGCTTGTATTACAAGCCATCACCACCATCTTCACCCCTTGGGCTTCCATCCAAGTCAGAATTTCGCGCACATATTGAATCAACTCTTCGGGTGAACGATCACCATAGGGTAATCGGGCCGTATCGGCAAAATAGATAATCGACTCTTGGGGGAGTTGTCGGTAAAGGGCTCGAAGGACGGTGATGCCCCCCAAGCCACTGTCAAAAATGCCAATGGGGTGTTGCTGTTGGTTGCCCATAGATTCTCGTTCACACCAAATAAATTAAACAAAGATTAGCGCAGTTTTAAGGTATTTGCGCTTATTTCTGTGGCGAATTACTGATTTTCTGGCAACCCCCTGGGCTAGCGCACATTGTTTTGGATATATTCCAGGATGCCAGCAGCGATCGCCTGGGCCATTTGGCTCCGAAATGCAGGATCATTCAAGCGGGGAGCATCTTCCCGGCCCGTGACAAAACCTGTCTCGACGAGCACTGAAGGCATCGATGTATTACGCAATACATAAAAACGCGCCGTTCTCACACCCCGGTCTCGCATTTGGAGCCGTCGCATTACATTGCGGTGAATACTTTCAGCTAAGGCTCGACCACTTTGGTGATAGTACACTTCAAAACCGTTCACATCGGGGCGACTCATGCTGATGGCATTGGCGTGGATACTTACGAATAAATCGGCATTGGCATTGTTAGCCAGTTGAGTACGTCCTTCTAGGCTGACGAAATAATCCGTATCCCGGGTCATTCGGGCGGTGATGCCACTTTGTTGTAGGATTCGGGCCACTTCCTGGGAGATGGGCAGAATCACGTTTTTTTCCTGTAGGCCGCCAATCCCCACAGCACCAGGATCACGACCACCATGGCCGGGGTCGATCATGACCATAATATTGCTCCGGGGCGGACGAAAATTTGGCAGTACCGCTTGGGTTGTGGGGGGCGGTGCCGTTGGGGCCGGCGGCACAAACAGAGAACTTGCCGTTTGGGGACGATTAAGGTCTAGGGCAAGGAACTGGGCGTTGGGTTGACTGAGACTTCCAATTTGTACCCCCTCGGCAGGTTCAATCTGGACGAGCACCGTATTGGCCGTTTCCTGGCGGATGGCAATGCGGGAAATGGGACTATCTCCCCCCCACTGGGGGCCACGCACAGGTTGAGCAAGACGGGCGTTGTTAATGCGAATTTGGTAGAAGCCGGCGTTACGATTCCAACCACCGTCGGCCTGGAGGCGATCGCTGCCACGGATGACTAACTGGGTACTGTTGCGGGCAAGTTCTAGGGCTTCAACGATGGTTTGTTGGGGTTGAGCTGTGGCGACTGATTGTTGGGTAGGGACGGCGATCGCCCCGGTTTCTCTTCCCCCTAGGCTACTGGTGCCCCCATCCGGAAGCAGCACTAAACCGCCATCACCGTAGGTGGTATACAGCGCGCGCCACCGAGGGCTACCGGGTTCTAAATTTAAGGTAATGCGGGCTTCGGTACGGCTGGGTTGCTCAAATTTGATTTGGCGGACTTTGTAGCGGTTAACATCTAGGGTCTGATTTTCTAAGCTCCGGGGCAATTGCAAATCCCGCAGGGTAAAGGTAAGGCGATCGCCATCTTGGTCGGTGGTGATGCGACTACCGGGCCGGGGATCCAGGTTCACGAGGAATCCCTGTTGGGTCACTCGCACCAAGTTATTAAAAAAAGCTTCACCTGGAGCAGCGTTACTGGGATTTCCAGGATTGGCAGAATTGTTGAAAATTTCTGGGGTACTGGGAGCTACTGGGGCCACGGGAATGAGTTCAGGTTCTGGTAAATTCACAACCCAATCCGTCGGCGATCGCCCTTCAAAACGAATTGCCTCAGGATCTAAGGTATAGCCAGGGGCTAATTCCACCACCAACCGTGTGACATCTGGCGCAAACTGACCTAGCCGCACGCTCGTAATTTTGCCGCCATAGCTGCGATTGACCGTAGAGCTTCCCAGGACAGTGCCCGGTAAATCAATCACCAAACGGCTGGGATCTGGGATCAGTTGCGCTTCGGGCTGCACCCGTTCATTGGTGCGAAACTGCAATTGACGTCGTTGGGTATTAAATTCCCAAAAGACCAATTGACCTGCCCAAGCCGGTAGTTGCCAAGTGGATAGCGTCAGTAGCGTCAGAAAAAACCAGAAAAATCTCACAGTTAAAAATCCTCGACTCACAAGGGAAAATGCCACGCCCTCAAGATATAGAACAACTCCGGTGGATAGAGATAAAACCTCTTCCTACCGTTCTCCCAAGGGACGTGGGTCGCTTAGGATATGTTTCAATGGTTGCCCAAGGCTGAATTATTGTAGCTTCTCCGGCGTCTCTCCAGTGGCGATCGCCGCCTGGGGTTCCTTAAAGACCAAACGCAAAAATGGCGGTGCAATAAATGTCGTCAAGATGACCATCATAATAATTGCCGCTTCCGTTGATTCCGAGAGGGCGCCACTGGCCGAACCAACCCCTGCAAACACAAGGCCCACTTCGCCCCGGGGAATCATGCCTACCCCAATCGCCAACTTATTTAACTGGTCTTGGCCAAAGACTGTAAAGCCCGTAATAACTTTCCCGACAATTGCGACCACGATCAAAAAGGCCGCAATAATTAATCCCTCACGGTTGGCGGGGACAGCCGGGTTGAGGACACTGAGGTCTGTTTTTGCACCGACGCAAACAAAAAAGATGGGGACAAACAAATCCGCCACCGGCAACACCTGTTCTTCTAGTTCGCCCCGTTTATCCGTTTCCGCCAGAATCAGTCCAGCCGCAAAGGCTCCAAGAATCGCCTCCAGTTGGATTACCGTCGCAATGTAGGACAGCACAAAAGCAAAAACAACGGATACAGTTAACAGTTGGCCTCTGGTTTTCATCCCATCCACCAAACTGACAAATAAAGGACTCAGGAGACGACCGACAATAATCGCACCAATGAGAAACGCCCCAGCACTCACAATGAGCCAGATAGTGCTGACAACCTGCACTTCTCCTGTTTTCGCCAAGCTTGCAACCACAGCGAGGACAATAATGCCGAGGACATCATCGAGTACAGCCGCGCCAATGATAATTTGTCCTTCTTTGGTAGTCAGTTGACCCAATTCTGCTAGCACCTTCGCGGTAATCCCGATGCTGGTTGCCGTGAGGGCTGCCCCTGCAAAAATCGCTGGCACTGTACTGAGATGGAATAAAAAGACTAAACCTGCTGTCCCTGCAGCAAAAGGTGCCACAACCCCCACCACGGCGACAATGGCGGCTTGGGGGCCAACTTTAATCAATTCTTGTAGATCCGATTCAAGACCAATTTCAAACAGAAGGATAATGACCCCTAGTTCTGCGAGGACAGAAATCACTTCGCTTTGGGTGGCAAACACCGCCGGGGCTGCTTCAGGACTTAAACCGGCTGTATTTTGCAGAAATTGCATCAGTAGTGATTGGGACGCTTCGATGCCCCCTTCTGGAAAGACCAGTAAACTCAGGGCAGATACGCCCACCAATACTCCGCCGACTAATTCGCCCAGCACTGGGGGGAGGTTGATGCGGGAACACAGCTCTCCGCCCACTTTACTTGCAAAGTAGATGACCACAAGGCTCAGTAGCACCGCAGCCAGAATCATGGAGGGTTCCGCTGCTTCACTGGCGGGGGGCGCATTGAGAAGGAACGATTGAAAATACGGCATGAATTTTTGATTACAAGGTAACGACAAGCGTAGGGACCAAAGTTGTCCGGGGAGGTTTGGCTTCGGTCAAAAAACGGGGCAGAATAACCAGAGGCTTCCTGGTCGCGTTTTACCAGATTAATGTAACAAACCCCTGGGTCATTAAAGGGTTTATTCTTAACGGATTTATCGGCAACTTTTCGTTTTGGGACAATAATTAGAAGGTGTTTGCCCTGGAAATTGCCATGTCAGAACCGTTATTTTTAGTTGCGAATTTATTATGCCGAACGCCGACTGCTGTTCATTCAGTCAAGGCGATTGCCCCCCAAACCTGTGTCCAAAGGGCAAGCAATCCAACGGCCACCAACCTTTGGGCAACGGCGACACCGCAATATTTAGCGAGCCCTCGCTTTCGTTCCGGGGCGCAACTCTATACTTTTCGTCTCAATGCTTTATTACGGGGACAGATCCAAACCGCCCTTAAGGCAGGGGCAAGTACCCGGCTATGGACAAATGGCGCTCCCCAACCCACCTATCAGCAGTGGCAACAGCTCTTGAGCCAAGAAGTACACTTGGCGGCCCAATATCAAGGGCGGCAGTCCCTCGGCATTTTGTTGGGGGATTCCCTGAGCCTCTGGTTTCCCAATGACCTTTTACCGGCTTCTAAAATTTGGCTGAACCAAGGGATTTCAGGTGAAAATACGAGTCAAATCCTGGCGCGCCTCGGAACGCTTCATGGCCTCCAGGCAGACACGATTTATCTCATGGCCGGAGTCAATGATCTCAAGCAGGGAGTTTCTGAGACGACGGTACTGAATAATTTGCGGGCAATCATTCGTCAATTGCGCTGCCAACATCCTGAATCAGTGATCGTCATGCAGTCCCTTTTACCCACGAATCACGGTTATTTACGCAAAGACCGGGCCATTCGTATTAATCAACAACTCCAGGCGATCGCCTCCCAAGAAGGGGTCAATTACCTCAATCTTTATCCTTTATTCACCGACGCTAATGGTGGACTCCGGTCGGAGCTAACCACCGATGGCCTCCACTTGAGCGATGCTGGCTATGCTCAATGGCAGGGGGCTTTACAACGCCTAGAAGATTGTTTGGCCCAATGATTTTTAGGAGTTAAACCCGATAAGATTCCGAGCATCACCCCTAGATTTTTTTAGGCAATTTGGCGGGAAGCCAATTTTTCCAAGTGGAGTTGGGATTCATGAAGCAACTGATGCCGACCATCCTGGGGATGTTCTAGGGAAGGCACGAGATTCTTGGCCTGGAGTGCCATATGGAGTTGCAGTTGGGCCACGTATTCACCCATCTCTTCTGCCCAGGGATTGACTTGATTCTTTGTAGAGTAAATAGCAGTCATTGCTTTCACAGTTGTTCGAAAACATTTCAAGTTCGCTGGCTATGAGGTTACCATGCCCAGGAGAAACAACGGACGCCCTCCGGAGAACTGCAATATTTCTCAATGGGGAACCCGCAGAGTCTGTTATAAATCTTGATGTTTTGACTGCTTTTGATCCTAGGAAGCCGCCGCAATCTCCGTTTCGAGCAGTTCCCGGAAGCGAATTTCATCTTTATGGGGATCGGCTTGGCTTACTTTTACTTCCAGGTGATCGCCCAAGGCAACGGCCCGTTCAAAGCGATGGGGAAGTTCTAGACCCAGTTCTTCCAGGAGGATAATGCCTAACTTTTCATCTTCCCGGAGCCAGCGTAGGACTAACCCTTGCCATACTTGATCCGCATTACGCCGTAAATATTCGAGGCTCCAATAGCGGTTGGTTTGGCGCTCTACATGGACGGCTTCCTGACTGGAAGTAACAACACTGTAGAGAATTTCCTTGAGTTCATCCACCGAGAAAGGCAGTTCATCCCCCCGCAGATGGGCCTTGATTTGAAAATGGGCCAGCAGGTCAGTGTAACGACGAATGGGGGATGTGACTTGGATATAGGAATCTAACCCCAAACTGGCATGGCGTACGGGATTGGTGCCCATTTCACTGCGGGGCATACAACGCCGTACCGCACAGGCGCGCACAGGCCCGGCGGGTAATAATAACAGTTCTTCTTGGGGGGGCAGTTCCGGTTGGGGTTGTCCCCGGAAAGGCAGGGGTAAACCATGGGTACGCCCGTAATGGCCTGCCACTTCGCCAGCGAGGATCATCATTTCAGCAACCAGTTCCCGGGACATGGAGGCATGGAGGACTTCGATAAAAATGTTTTCGTCCTGCACCTTAATGGAGGCTTCTGGCATCTTGATACTGATGGAGCCTTGGGCATCCCGCCACTTTCGGCGTTTGTGGGCAAAATCCGCGAGGAGGGCGATTTCTGATTCGGCCTGGATCCGCAGATGGAGCATTTCGTCCACATCGTCATAGGTCAGGCGATAGGTGGGCTTCACCCAACTGGGGGTGATTTCATAATCGGCGATCGCTCCATTGTCTGTGAGTAAAACTCCAAAACTGAGGGCCGCACAGACTTGTCCTTGGCGTAAGCTCATCGGCCCTGTCGCCAGCTCTTCCGGGAACATGGAGATCATCCCCGTGGGTAAATAGAGGCTGGTACTACGACGCCGGGCTTCTAGATCGAGTTCATCTCCAGGGCTCAATAGTCGTGTGGGATCCGCGATGTGAATCCAAACCTTATGGAGACCGTCCTCTAGGGTTTCGATACTGAGGCCATCGTCAATTTCTGAGGTACTCTCATCGTCAATGGTGTAGGTCTTGAGATGGGTTAAATCGAGACGGTTCCCCTCATCGGTATCACCGGGCGAGGCTGACAGGCGGGCATGGGACACATCGAGTACCTTCTGAGAAAATTTTCTGGGGTAACCGCTCCGGAGGAGAGCAAGATTTTCGTGGGAACTCCACCAGCCAAGGGAGACCAAGAGGCGGAAAGCCTGTTCTGTCGTGGGCGATCGCCCCAGCATTTCGAGGAGGTCGTGGGCGGCTCTGGCTGACTGCTCCGGGTAGAGGACAAATTTTTCTAGGCTTTCGAAACGTTGCCGATCACTGTCTTCCCAGGTTACTGTTTCTCCGGCGATCGCCTGGTTAACCCGCTGTAAAAATTCTGTTTTTTCACGTTCTTTCTGGGCTTCAACTTCTAGCTGATGCTGAATTTCGCGGACCTGCGCCTCTGCACGGGGTTCGTAGTAATCCCCTTTGCGTTTGAAGAAAATCTTATCTTCCGCCAGCATCAGATGACAGGCATAACATTGCTGGGGCGTTTTGGCTGAAAATAAAAGTTGCGCGAGGGATTCTGGGGTTGCCGGTTCCGAGGCTTCGATAAGAAACTCCCAGGCGACGGCCAGATTGTCGGGATCAACTAATGCCTGACTCTCTGTGAAAAAGCTGGGGATCTCAGTTGGATCGTAGGGGGAACCCGCCACGGTATATTCAACCCTTTGGGGACGCAGCTTATGGGATTGCCCCCGTCCATCGATTACGATCCAATCTTTTTTTCCTTCAGGACGCTCAGCGACAGCAAGTACTCGTTCTCCCTGTAGCCGAAACTCAATCAGTTGTCCTTTTTCCACCAGCTTTGTTGCCTAACGCGACTATACAAGAGCAATCCTAAACTCAACACCTAGAATTGCTTGGCATCACTTTAGCCTTCTTTGTTGATGAAGGGCAACAGGGCCAGCATCCGTGCCCGCTTAATGGCGGTATTAACATCCCGTTGTTGACGCGCTGTTAAGCCGGTGATCCGACGGGGTAAAATTTTGCCGCGCTCGGTGATGAATTTGCGGAGGAGTTCGACATCTTTATAATCGATCGGCTGGCTAGGAGGAATCGGAGAAAGACGTTTACGGTAGTAGGCCATGGTTAATAAATAACGTTAAAAAATAAAAAATTTGTCGATAAAATTTCAGTGGTAAAGGAATTACCTACTTAATTTCTTTGTGGACAGTGTGCGCGTTGCAGTGGGGGCAGAATTTTTTGATTTCGAGCCGCCCGGTGGTGTTCCGACGGTTTTTGCTAGTGGTATAGCGGGAAACGCCATTGGAGCGCTTGTTGGTATTGGTGCGACATTCGGTGCATTCCACGGTGATGGTAATGCGGACGCCTTTTTTGCTTGCCATAATTTTTTACTAGATTAGCGGTTGTGGATCGCTAAGGTTTACACACAAATTTCTATTTTTGCATATTTTGTCTTAGCTCGGCAAGGATTTGTTTGAGACGTAAATCTAGGGAAAAACCGCGCTGGGTTTGGATCATATAGGTTTCGGCGATGCGATCGTGGAAGGCTTGGTTAAATTCTTCGTCGGCGATCGCCACGCCACAGGAGGCCAACAGAGGAGAGATTAACAAAATCAAAGAAATGCCATTCCCCATCAGGAAAAAACTTTGAATCCCATACATGGCAAGCATGGCGGCAAAGCCTAAAATGCCTTCTCGTTTGCTGAGATTAATAATTTCTGGAACTCGGTAACGGATGTCGATGACTTTAATATCAAAGGCCCAACTGCCTAGGCTTTGACCTTGGTTACGGCTGACAAGAAAAACCCGCAGGCCAAACCAGACCACGAGAAAAACTAACCACTGTAGGGTTAAACCTCCTAAACCACTGACAATCCAAGCAACGACGAAATCCACAAAAAAAGCCCAAAAGCGTCTGTCTAGGGGGACTTTTGGGAAACGGCGGACGGGACGGTAATCTTCTTCGTCATACATAGGCGAGGAAATCGGGCAAAGACGGATTGCTTTTATTGTAGAGGGTCAGGGAAACGAAGATGAGGCTTATCGAGGGAGTTGTTGTGATCGCCAACCCTGGGGATTTTTTTCGAGCGATCGCCACGTTTTTCCTTCCGGTTGCCGTTGGAGATAAACCTCAAAGGGATTGCGGCGAAGATTTTCTGTGCGTTGGGAAGGAAAATTGAGCGCCACATCATAGGTACCCTGGAGGTGGTAAACCGGAAGTGCCTGGAGAAAAAAAGAATCGAGCTTCTTCACTTGGATATTTTTTAGTTCCAAGTTGGGCGGCGGCGCATTAATGGTCTGGCTCAGTTGTTGGTAATGGCTTCTAAGTTTGGTGGCGATCGCCCGTTGGATCACCTCACCGTCCGGGGCAAATTCCCGGGGAGCCTTCGTCCCAGTACAACCCCAGAGATTTAGTAAAATGACACCGAAAATTACAAGCCGACCCAGACGTTTCCACAAGGGCCTTACTTTTTGGAAGATTGGCAACCCTGGCGCATGGTCTGTAGCCGCACCAAGGAAAACTTTATCTGTACACTGGGAAAATGTCACAATAGCAATTGTTGCAGAATCATTCTCAATCTTATCTGTTAAGTCCTATGCTGCTTAAATCCACGACCCGCCATGTCCGCATCTACACTGCCGAAATTCAGAAAAATGAATTAATCCCCAGTGAAACCGTGCTCACCTTGGATGTCGATCCAGATAACGAATTCGTTTGGCCCGAAGAAAGTCTCCAGAAAGTCTATCGCCAGTTCGATGCCCTCGTGGAAAGTAACAGCGGCGAGGATTTAACCGAATATAACCTCCGGCGGATCGGCTCTGACCTAGAAGCCTTTATCCGTGACCTCCTCCAAAAAGGTGAACTCCGCTATAACCTCGACTCACGGGTAATGAACTTCAGCATGGGCTTACCCCAAATGGATCACCCTGATAGCCAAGGCGCTTACCTCCAGTAGCTATTTTTGAACTGTGTAAATCTCAAAAGCCCACGGTTGTCGTCAGTACTCTATCTGTCAATAAATACTGTGGGCGATCGCCTCAACTGATTACCATAGATTTCAAGAAAGCTGAGCATTACAGCCCTCTGAAACGATAACTTTGTTGATGCCAGGTGCTATTTCCCAACCAGGTGGCGTTTTATTAGCTAAACCGGGGACTTCTTTCCCCACTAAACCCGGAGGTGTACCGGGTTTCTTTTGATTGCCTTTGTTCCCCGACTCACAAATTATTTCCACTTTAAAATCCTCCGATGGTTTCGGTTCATCCGCCGCTTCGATGGATTCGACTAGATCATCAAGGGTTGGCTTGACTGCCCCGGCCTGACTCGCATTTTCACAGGATACGGAATCAATGACCGGCAACTGATTCGGAGGCCCCTGGAAGGTTTTGACCCAAAGAATTTGGCCGTCTAGGCAAATAACGCTGATGTATCCCTTAAGGAGAGGTGCCTTGGGAATGGCGATCGCCTGGGCAAGAGGACCTTGACTAGCCTGAACGGCAAAACGATAATTACTAGACTCCTGGATGATCCCAGGAAGATAGACATCAGAAAATTGACTATACTCTAAATAATGGATTGATTGGCTCTGATTTAGGGCACGCAAAATGAGCAAAGCCTCTAATTCCTTTGCGCGATTTACCTCTTTCAAATAACTTCGCCACCCCTGGGCAACCAAAATCCCTAGAATAACGATACTCAGAAGAATATCAAGAATCAGAAAACCCTTCTCGGAATTTACCTTTTTTTTTCGTCTCAGAGCAAATTTTAATGCTAGGTTTTGCATTGATAACCACTCCATATTTTAGAATTTCTATCTAAAGAAGCCAACTTGATAGCTGATATTTCTGTCCAGAAATCAGCGAGTCTTACGTTTGTTAGATATTGAATATCAGTTTGTTTACTATTAATCATTGCCGAATAGATACTGTTAGAAAGACGGATCGCGCTTTTGTCATTAGTTTGAACTTGAAAATTAAACAATAAATTTATTTTTTGAGATGGCGAATTAAAAAAACAGCTAATTTCATGGGTTGTTTTCGGATTAAATTTAATTGGGACATCTAACTCCATTTGATTTAGAGAAGGGGCTGCCCAACCGGTCAATTTAACAATTGTCAAAAGATATTGATATCGAGATATTTGTTCAATTTCTCCTTGCCACCCTTGAAGAAAAGGTAGATCGAGCTTAATTGATTGAAACTTTTGTACTTCCTTAGGAAAAGGAATCATTTCTGGAACAAGTAGACAATGGTATAAGCTCATTATGTTGCAGGAAATTAAACTTTTCTGGGATTTGATTCTTTTTCTATGACCAGTTTTTGCTTTTGCTTTAAGCTATGCAGTCTAGAGTAAATTATCCTCAATGGGTAGTAATCGATTGAGAAATTTTGCAAGTCATTATCAAAGGATTGAATGAATTTTTCATGGACAAATATTGCATTTAAAGAGTCTTTATATGAATCTTGATTTTGTAGTCTATTAAGGGACGAATATAAATTTTTCTTGACAACTTTAATTGCGCCCTTGTCAATATAATCACTCACAGAAGATTTTAACGAAAAATCGATTATCCAAATAGGTACGCGAGCTAAATGAGGAACTTCTCTAAAAACTTCTAAACGATGAGAATAGTTTTTATAATCAAGGTTTTTTGTTTTTGAAATTAAAGCATTTGCTTTTGATAACTCTCCAGATTCAAAGCTTTTGATGGCATCATCATTTAAGCTCTGATATAACTTCTCAATATTTTTAAGTTTAACTAAAATTTCTCCTCGACCATCTTCATGGCGAACTTTAAAGCGCGCAATTAATGAAGATTCATTTTTGTCTAGAGAACAAGTAAAACAAATGATTTGACCTCTTTTGTCAAAGGAGAGCATTCTTTTTTGGGAGCTCTCTAGATTTGATGAGGAATTATTCTTGTTTTTATTTTTGGCTTGAATAATTTTCTTGATTAGATAAAAAATCATAGACTACTTCCATCGCCATTTCTTATGAGAGAAGTTTCTGTCATTTTTCAAAATTTATTTTGATGAACAAATTGAAAGTGACTTTGTGGTACACAGGATGCTACTACCATAATACTGGTATTTCATTTAATGATCACCCTTCTTGATTTAAGTTGGTATAGATTTTTATTCAAAAAATGCCACTTTATGACAGTGTTTACAAGCTTGCAAAATCAAGAATCTTAACTAATTGAGTATTTCAGAAAACCTCCCGATTTCAGGAGGTTTTGGGAGGAATATCTATCAATAAAGATTTACTTAACCAAAGGTTGAACCATTCCAGCCCCACATACTGCCTTTGGCATCGGCAAACTCAATGTAGATACGGTTTTTGGCAACACCAAGACTCTGGTGAATTTCATTACAGAAGTCTTCACTCATGGTGCGGGTGCGATCGCCCATGGTGCCCACACTTTTGATCTCTACATAGCAAGCCGGATCAATCGACCCGCCAAAGGTCATGGGAATCCCGGCCTCAAAAGCGGTCATCACATAGGCTTCTGGCTTGCCGAGGTGCGCCGCGAGTTTGCGGGACAAATTGAGCAAAAGGGCTTCTACATCCCCCTGGGAAGCGGGCGGTAAAGATGTTTGAACTTTAATCAGAGGCATCGTTTTAAATCAGGAAAATTTTGTTAAAAGACTAGGTCAGTTTTCGGCAAAATAGAGCCTTATTTTTAGCCGCCGTAACTCCAGCCCGTACTCGCTAGGTCGAGAATTTTGCCTTCCCGATGTACGCCTGCGCCGATCACTTCGCCCACAAAGACCGTGTGATCGCCCTGTTCAACGGCCCCGACCACTTTACATTCCACATAACCAAGGGAATCTTTAATCACGGGGCAGCCGGTTTCAGCCCCTTCGTAAAATTCCACATCTTCAAATTTGTTGCCGACCCGACGTTTGGGTTTGAAGAAATTGGCGGCCATATCTTTTTGGGAGTCGTCAAGAAAACTCAGGGAAAAGACGCCGGTTTTTTTGAGCATGGCGTGGGAACCAGAATCGGAGCGGACACAGTTAACCACGAGGGGGGGCTTAAAAGAACCTTGCATCACCCAACTGGCGGTAAAGCCATTCATCTCGTCACCATCCCGCACACCGCAGATATATAATGCGTGGGGAATGTGGAGGAGCATTGTTTTTTTGGCCTGTTCGTCTAGCATTTTTTAACTTCTCCTGTAGGGGTTTGTTGTCACAACCATTGTTAATCATCTTTGCTGATCATGCTGCAACCTCATCCTGATCCTGCTGCGCGTGTTGTCCGTTGTGGGGTAATCACTGTCAGCGATACGCGATCGCCAGAAACAGATAAAAGCGGCCAGTTAATTCAAGCATTACTCACCGCCGCAGGCCATGAAATCGGGGATTATGAGGTGATTAAAGATGATCCAGAGGCGATCGCCCATCGTTTAGAGCACCTCGCCCACGCGAATTTGGAAGCCTTAATTTTTAATGGCGGCACCGGTATCGCCCACCGGGACAACACCTACGATATGCTGGCCAAACATTTAGAAAAAACCTTGCCGGGGTTTGGGGAAATTTTCCGGGCCTTGAGCTACGAGGAGATTGGCTCTAGGGCGATCGCCTCCCGGGCGGTGGCAGGCACCTATCGGGGGATGATTTTATTTTCTCTACCCGGATCGACTGGGGCGGTGCGATTAGCCATGGAACAACTCATTTTGCCGGAACTGCGCCATTTAGTCAGCCAACTGCAACCCGCCGCCCCGCAGGTTTAAGATGTAGACAATTTATTGCTTGGAATTTTTTTGACGCGCTATGGTACGCCGACGTTCTCAACCCTGGATCCATCAGTGGTCCCGCCCTATTATCGGGGCGATCGCCATCATTGGCTTTTTGCTCACCAGTTACCTGACGATCTCCAAACTTTTCGGGGCAGAGGTGGCCTGTGGTACAGAAGCAGCAGCGAGCTGTAGTGATGTGCTCTCTAGTCCCTACGCCTTTGTCTTTGGCTTGCCCTTGTCACTGTTTGGGGCGATCGCCTATCTCGCCATGGCCGGTTTTTCCCTAGTGCCCCTGGCAATTAATCCCGAAGACAACAAAAAACTGCGGAACAAATACGAAGATTGGACATGGCTCTTTCTCCTCATTGGTGCCACCGCCATGAGCCTGTTTAGTGCCTACCTGATGTACATTCTCTTTGCGAAAATTGGCGGCGTTTGTCTCTACTGCATTACCTCGGCCACCTTTGCCGCGAGTTTTCTCCTGTTAACCCTCTTTGGTCGCTTTTGGGACGATTGGGGTGAAGTATTCCTGACGATTTTTGTGGTGGCGATCATTACCGCCCTTGGCACCCTCGGCTTATACAACAGCATTGAACGCGATATTCAAGGTAGCGTCCCGGTGCTTAATGACCAGGGCCAAGAAATTATTACCCAAGTCCCCAACCGTGCCCCCGAACCGCCCACAGGCTGGGAAATCACCACCACCTCTGGCCCCGCAGAAATTGCCCTAGCCGAACACCTCACAGAAATTGGGGCGAAAGAATATGGCGCTTACTGGTGTCCCCACTGCTACGACCAAAAACAGTTGTTCGGGAAAGAAGCCTTTGCCAAAGTACCCTACATTGAATGCGCCCCCGAAGGAGAAAATGGCCAGCCTGATGTTTGTGCCGCCGCTGGGCTAGAAGGATTCCCTACCTGGGAGATTAATGGGGAACGTTATGCTGGCACCCAAGCGCTACAACGCCTGGCAGAGCTTTCTGGCTACCAGGGTTCCACTGATTTTAAATATGCCTTGCCCCGTTAAGGAGTGAATGCATTCCCCATCAGCTTTTACATCCCTAAAATGCATCACCTGATCTGCCAAGGTCAGGTTTTTTTTGTCAACGATTAGGCTAAAATTTGCCAAAAATTTTCCTGAAAGGCCCAGGGGAAAGATCGTGCTAATCTGCTAGGGGAAAGCTGAAACCAGCGTTTCTAAATCTTGTGAAGCATCTTACGGGCGATCGCCATGGCTTCTGTGCGAAATTGGTGGATTTTTCGATCCTTAGGCCAGCACAGCTTAAACAATAACTATTTATTAATCGAAGCCTGCCTCATTGGTGTCATCTCCGGTTTGGCAGCCCTTTTCCTCAAACAAGGCATCGGTTTCGTGGGGGGATATCGGGTCATCCTGAGTCGTCAATACGGCGCCTGGTTAATCCTGCCTCTATTTGGGGTGGTTTGCGGCTGGTTGGCAGGCTATCTCCTAGAGACCTTTGCCCCAGAAGCCAAAGGGGGCGGTGTCCCCCAGGTCAAGGTTGTCCTGGCCCAATTTCCCCTGCCGCTAAATTGGAAAGTGGCCTTAGCTAAATCCATTGGCACGATTTTGGTTCTGGGTGGCGGATTAACCCTCGGACGGCGCGGCCCCAGTGTCCATATCGGTGCGGCTCTCGCAGCTCAACTCAGTCAATGGCTCCCGACAACCCCAAACCACCGACGGCAGATGATTGCAGCCGGAGCAGCGGCGGGTTTAGCGGCGGGATTTAATACTCCCATTGCTGGGGTACTGTTCGTGGTCGAAGAACTGATGCGGGACATGTCAGGGCTGACCTTAGAAACGGCGATTGTTGCTTCCTTTACGGGCGCGGTGGTCTCCCGTTGGTTTGGCACTTCGGATCTGAATTTGCCCGCAGAACTATTAAACGCGGCGAATCAAAGTAATTTTTATCTGGCAGAAATCCCCTGGTATTTGCTATTGGGGGGCTTGGCAGGAGTTTTGGGGGCTTTATTCAATCGCGGGATC
>NZ_CAWNNO010000016.1:0-23270 GCF_963876085.1 Synechococcus sp. BDU 130192
TACCTGTGGGGTAGCCTACCGGGAAAATAGCTCAATGCCAAGCTTCTCTCTTTTATGAAAAACTGAATATCTTATTCTTCAACTTTATATTCTAATCAAAGCTCCCAATCTTCAGGTTGAGGGCTTTATTTGTCGCGTAGAACTAGAGTGAAGCTGTCATGGTGGAAAGACAGCTTGTGATATTTTCTGAGTAACTGCGAGGTCTAAAAAATAAAGCTACTAATCATTCCACTGAGGAGAATAAAGCCAATCGTAACGTTCTCTTCGAAGAGTCGATTGTAGGCTTTGCGGGGAAGATTGGGTTTCCGAATTTTTAAGTATTGTTTAAACCAAAGACCGACAGCGATCGCCCAGGCGATACCGTAAATCAAAAGATTAATATTCAATGTTTTGCCTAGAATAGCAAGACAAGTCGCTGTTAAGACAAAGAAAATACCGACGGCTTCGGGGGCAAATTTACCAAAAAAAATAGCGCTAGAATTAATGCCAATTTTCAAATCATCATCCCGGTCGGAGAGAGCGTAGATGGTGTCAAAACCTAAAGTCCAGAAAACTGTTGCACCCCATAACAGCCAGGTTGCAGCAGTTAAATTTTGGGTCACAGCACTCCAACTAATGAGAACGGCAAAGCCCCAGGCGATCGCCAAAACAAGTTGAGGTACTGGAAAGAAACGTTTTGCCAGAGGGTAAGCAATAATCACGGGCACTGCGGCGACGCATAGCCAAAAACTAAGGGGATTTGTCCAGGGATTAAAATAAAAAGCTAATCCGGCGGCACACAAAAAGAAGGCGATCGCCGTAATAATTCCTACTTTGACCGTGAGAGCTTTAGAAGCGAGGGGACGAACTTTTGTTCGCTCCACTTGGGGATCAATATCCCGGTCCCATAAATCATTCACAACGCAGCCCGCAGCACTGGTGGTAATTGCTCCAAGGATAATCACTAAGACCAGTTTCCAGTCGGGTTTGGCCTCAGCCGCTAAGAAGACGGCCCATAGGGCAGGAATGATTAGAATTAAGCGACCTGCCGGCTTATCCCAGCGTAATAAATAGATAATTTTTTTCCAGGTAGGCTCAGAAACCATAGATGTTCAACGAAGAGATGTCATAAAAAATCAGTAAATCGGAGGTAATCCTTAATAATAGAGAAGTCAGCAAAGATGACAGACATAAATCTATGGCTACTTCCGTCTATCAGCTTAAAACGAATTCCACTCAATTTGCGAATGTCACCCAAGGGGAGGACTGTACCCTAGCAGCGATTGATATCGGCACCAACTCAATTCATATGGTGATCGTCAAAATTCAACCCAGCCTGCCCGCATTTACAATTGTGGCCCGGGAAAAAGATACGGTGCGCCTTGGTCATCGCGATCGCCTCACAGGAAACCTGACGGAAGCCGCCATGGATCGTTCTTTAAATGCCCTCCGTCGTTGTCAGGATCTAGCGACGAGTTTTCAGGTGGATTCTTTAGTAGCAGTGGCAACCAGTGCCGTGCGAGAAGCCCCCAACGGTCGAGAATTTTTACAACGGATTGAAGCAGAATTAGGCTTAGAAGTTGATCTAATCTCCGGCCAAGAAGAAGCGCGCCGTATCTACCTCGGCGTTTTATCGGCGGTCGATTTTAACCAACAACCCCATGTCTTAATTGATATTGGGGGCGGTTCGACAGAAATTAGCCTGGTGGAAAGCCATGAAGCACGCTTTCTCAGCAGCACAAAGGTGGGAGCGGTGCGGTTAACCCAAGATTTTGTGAATACTGATCCGATTAGTAACCGAGAATTTGCGGCCCTACAAGCTTATATTCGGGGGATGTTAGAGCGTCCCATTGAAGAACTACAAGAGCATCTTTTCCCGGAAGAACAGGTACAAATGATTGGCACCTCTGGCACCATTGAAACCTTGGCAGCAATGCACGCGATGGCTGATTTGGGGAGCGTGCCGAGTCCTCTCCACGGCTACACGTTCTCGCGTCAAGACTTGGGCAAATTGATCCAACAGATGCGGGAGCTTAATTGTCGGGAGCGCTCAAATTTACCAGGGATGTCCGATAAGCGCGCAGAAATTATCCTGGCAGGGGCAATCATCCTCCAAGAAGCGATGGATTTGTTGCAGCTGAAGAAAATCACCCTCTGTGAACGGGCGTTGCGGGAAGGGGTGATCGTCGACTGGATGCTTTCCCATGGTTTGATTGAAAGTCGTCTGCAATACCAAAGTTCGATTCGGGAACGGAGTGTGATGGCGATCGCCAAAAAATATCGCGTTGATTTGGTCGCCAGTAAACGCACTGCCGTATTTTCCCTGAGTCTCTTTGATCAGCTCCAGGGGGGGCTGCACCAATGGGACACCGAAGCGAGGGAAATGCTCTGGGCGGCGGCGATTCTCCATAACTGTGGCCTTTACATTAGCCATGCGGCCCACCATAAACATTCCTACTATCTGATTCGTAATGCAGAGCTCCTCGGTTTCAATGAGACCCAATTAGAAATCGTCGCGAACCTCGCCCGCTACCACCGCAAAAGCAAGCCGAAGAAAAAACACGAAAATTATCAAAATCTCATCCACAAAGAACACCGACAGATGGTGAGTGAGCTGAGTGCGATCATGCGGCTCGCAGTAGCCCTTGACCGACGCCAGGTGGGGGCGATCGCCGAAATTCAGTGTGATTTTGATGCGAAACAACGCCTACTCACCCTCAAGCTGACCCCAACCCATAGGGATGATGCCTGCGAACTAGAGCTCTGGAGTTTAAACTATAACAAGGAGATCTTTGAAGAAGAATTTGCAGTGACCGTGGCCGCCCATCTATGCCCCTAAACTCTTAGAATAGTTAATCCACGTTAATCTTTTCTTAAAATCCCTGTACCAATGGGGCGGCGATCGCCCCTGTGACTAGCCCAGATAGCCCCTTACTGCTACCCTTTAGAGAAGATTTCGTTTGTTTGACTACACTTTCTAAACTTTAAGAGAACAATTGTGGTTCTGAGTACTCCTAAAGCCGATCCGACCTCTGCTCCCTTTCCGACCCACCATGCTGCTAAGTGGCCGGGTCTGATTAACGCGTATCGCCAATATCTCCCCGTAACCGACAGCACCCCCGTGGTGACCCTCTACGAAGGCAATACTCCCCTGATTCCCATTCCCAGTATTGCCGCAGAAATCGGTCGTGGGGTGCAAGTCTATGCTAAATATGACGGCCTAAATCCCACGGGGAGCTTTAAAGACCGGGGCATGACCATGGCAATTACCAAAGCCAAGGAAGCAGGGGCCGAAGCCGTAATTTGTGCGAGTACTGGTAACACATCTGCCGCTGCTGCTGCCTATGCTAGACGGGCAGGTCTACGGGCATTTGTCCTAATTCCTGATGGTTATGTGGCCCTAGGAAAATTAGCCCAGGCTTTGTTATACGGGGCTGAAGTGATCGCCATTGAAGGCAACTTTGATAACGCCCTCAGCATCGTGCGACAAATGTCGGAAAATTACCCTGTAACACTGGTCAATTCTGTGAATCCCTATCGGCTCCAGGGTCAAAAAACCGCAGCATTTGAAGTGGTTGATGCCCTCGGTGAAGCGCCGGATTGGCTTTGTATCCCCGTAGGCAATGCAGGGAATATCACGGCCTATTGGATGGGATTTTGTGAATACCATGAACTAAATAAAGCGACGAAGCTCCCCCGGATGATGGGCTTCCAAGCGTCTGGTGCGGCACCGTTTATCCAGGGAGGGCCTGTCCATAACCCGGAAACCCTGGCAACGGCAATTCGCATTGGTAACCCGGTAAACTGGGACAAAGCCCATGGGGTGCAAGCGGCTAGCCAAGGGGCTTTTAATGCGGTGACCGACGAAGAAATTATCGAAGCTTATCGCAAGCTTGGGGCTAACGAAGGCATTTTTTGTGAACCTGCCAGTGCCGCCTCGGTGGCCGGACTTTTGAAAGTCAAAGATCAAGTGCCAACGGGAGCAACGGTAGTTTGTGTTCTGACAGGTAATGGTTTGAAGGATCCCGATGCGGCGATCGCCCACAGTTTATCAAAAGGGCAAACCGGAATTCCTGCAAATATGGCAGCGGTGGCTAAGGCAATGGGATTCTAGGCTGTAATTCAATCACTTCAACAAAACTGCGCCTGAATCTGCTGAGGATTTGGGCGTTTTTTTCGGCAACGAAGCAACAAGGCCATTATGTTAAGCTTGACTCCTTCTCAAATCGAACAACTCATCACCCACGCCCAGACCTGCTATCCGGAAGAGTGTTGTGGTCTGTTACTGGGGCAAAATAAAACAGTCCGGGAAATCTGGCCGACAGAAAATACTTGGACGCTGGCGTTTAGCCAAGCAATGCCGGAATTGCTCCCCCAAAATCCCCAGTCCCAGTCGCGCCATGACCGCTTTGCGATCGCCCCTGCCGCAATTCTCAAAGCCCAGAAATACGCCCGCGCCCAAGACCTAGCGATCATCGGCATCTACCATTCGCACCCTGACCATGCCGCAATTCCCTCTGAATATGACCGGGCGATCGCCTGGGACATTTATTCCTATTTAATTCTCTCTGTCCACCAGCGGCGCGTCGCTGACTATCGCAGTTGGCAACTCGATGGCGATCGCCAATTTCAAGAAGAACCGATCCAGATTCAGCATTTAGATTCTGAATTCTTACAATAGAGCTAACTTTCCCCAGAGGCTTTCCCATGAGACACCAGCGTTGGTCACGTTTTGTGGTTCCCATCTTGTTTTACTTCGGTGCCCGTTTCGTCTTTCAGCAGACAGAACGACCAACCATTTCCTCCACAGCGAATCAGCCGGTCGCCCAACAGGAACAACCCCTCACCCCCCAACCCGTCAAAAATCCCAATACCGAAACCATCGAACAGCAGATTCATACCCAAATCAACGCCTATCGAGTCAGTCTGGGCCTAGAACCTTTAACGTTGGACTACCGGATTACGAATGAGTCCCGCAAATACAGTGCCAAAATGGCCTCCGGCGAAGCTAGCTTTTCCCATGATGGTTTTGACGAACGGGCCGCTAGCCTTGAAAAACAAGCTTTAAAATATGCCACCGTTGCCGAAAATCTCGCGCTTCTCCAAGGCTATGATGACCTTGCCACCGTTGCCGTAGAAGGTTGGATTGACAGCCCTGGCCACCACAAAAATATTATTGGCGACTTCGATCTCACAGGCATTGGTGTCGTTAAAAATGAAGAAGGTGTCTACTACTTCACGCAGCTGTTCCTCAAGCGCCGCTGAACAATCCCGTTGGAGTGGCTAATTACTGCTGACTTCTATCGATTGATCCTGGACATGGTGCGGGTTGTCGAGCAACTGTAATTCCGGCGTCCCTTGGGCAACGTTCAGCTCAAACCAAAACGTGGTACCAATGCCCACTTCACTGATGAGGTGAATCCGACTATTGTGTTTATCAATAATATTTTTCACAATTGATAACCCAAGCCCCGTGCCTTCGAGGGTATGCACACGATTTTCCACCCGAAAGAAACGGTCAAAAATTGCCTCTTGATCCTCTGGATCAATCCCAATCCCTGTATCTGAAATTTCAATGCGCACCCGCTCTGGATCGTGGGGAACAGGATAGGCTCTCACGCTGACACAGCCCCCTGCTTGGGTGAATTTGAGTGCATTCCCCACGAGATTTGTTAGTACCTGTAACAACAAATCATAATGACCCAAAATCATCGGTAGATCAGTTGCCAATTCATGGGTCAGGGTGATTTCTTTATCCCGGGCGTTAAGTTGGTGGGTTCTCAGGGTTTGCTCAATGGGTTGGGAAATATCCACTTCATCAAGGCGATAAACACGGGAAGATTCAAGGCGCGATAAATCTAAAACATCATTCACCAGACGAGTGAGGCGATCGGTCTCATTATTGGCGGTTTCAAGGAAATCTTGCCGCTGCTGTTCTGTCAAATCATCCCCATATTCATGGAGGGTCTCAATAAAAGACTTGATGTTAAAGAGTGGGGTGCGCAATTCATGGGAAACGTTACTGATAAATTGGCTTTTGGCCTTATTGAGCTCCGCTTCTTTGGTGATGTCTTGGACGGTAATCGCAATGCCCCGCACATTGATTTTGCTCTTATCCAACACTTCAGTCAGCAAAATCCGAATTGTCGTAGCTTCTGCCACGTTGTCCACCATATCTTCGAGGGTGATTTTAAATTCATTTCCCCGAATAATTTCTTCGGCATTGCCTTGGACAGCATGGTGCTCAATCAGGAAGTCTGAATCTAGGTTTTCGCCAGCGGCAATCTGATGGAGCGGCCGGGTAATTTGGGTGGTGACAGAGGTGGGTAAGTGGTGCAGGACAGTGGTGCCAATGATTGATTTTTCGTCCCAGTGAAAAATCTTGCGGGCCGTTGGGTTGGCCAAAATAATTTTTAAGTCTGTGTCGAGGAGAATTGCTCCGTCGGCAATGGTGGTGACGAGGGTTTCGAGCTTGGCTTTTTCGGAGGTGAGTTCTTCGATATTTTGCTCTTCGTAGCTAGCAAGCCGTTCGGCCATTTCGTTGAAGTTTACGATCAGTTCACCGAGTTCCCCACCAAAGGGAAGATCGATCCGTTGCTCGAAATTTCCGGCGGCAATATTTTTCACGCCATCGAGGAGTTCTTTAATGGGGCGCGTAATGGTCAAGGCGTTAAAGACACCACCAAGGATGACCATGACCCAAATAAAGACAAACACGGCGAGGGTAACATCCCGCGTCAGATTAGAAGAAGCAACAACGGTGGCATTGGGATTGATCCCAACCACAAGAATGCCTAGGTATTCGTCATTTTGGTGGAGGGGTACAAAGACATCTGTAATTTCGCCGTTGGGGGTTAAATGTTGCTTGGCAACGGGGAAAAATCCGGCGGGATTGTAATCGTCTGGTGGGGTAATGCGCCGTTCGATGGTGAGGCTGTTTTGGACTTCGGCTTCGGAGTAGGGAATACCGTAGACAATTTTGCCGTTGGGATCGGCATAGATGAGGTAGCGGACGTTTTCGGTGCTGTTGTAAAAGCGATTGGTGAAGAGGGCGAGGTCAGAAAGATTGTGGTCGGCGACAAGGGGCGCGACGTTTGCTGCCAGTAAAAGGCCCAGATCGCTGCCGAAACGGGTGTCATTCAGGCGGGCATCTTGCTGGATTGAGTTCACCGCCCAAAAGGTAAAACCACTCATCAGCAGGGACACGGCGAGGGTGGCTGCAGCCATCAGTTTGGTCTGCAATGTGAATTCTGACCACCAGCGGGAAAGGATATTGCGGAGTTTGGTGATGAGGGTTAGCAAGGTGTTTTCGGGGGTGAACTTACCAGATCAAGTTTGCTTTATTAAATACAATGTAACGTTTTGTTGCAAGTTACGCTTTTTTGAGGCGGTGTCCAATGTCGCGACGGTAGTACATTCCTGGGAACTGAACTTTGGGAACGGCCTGGTAGACATTGGCGATCGCCTGCTCAAAACTGTGACCACGGCAGACAATGCCAAGGACACGACCCCCATTGGTGACGAGGGTATCTCCTTCTAATTTAGTCCCTGCATGGAAAACTGTCGCACCTAGAGCTTCAGCTGCTTGGATACCTATGATAATCTTGCCCTTTTCATAGGCACCGGGATAGCCCGCCGCCGCCGCCACGACGCAAACTGCACTACCGTCATACCACTGCAAAGGAGGCAGTTCAGCAAGGGTTTGATTAATGCAGGCGAGCATAATCTCATCAAGGGGTGTTTCGAGGAGGGGTAAAACCGCCTGGGTTTCTGGATCGCCAAAGCGACAGTTAAATTCCAGCACCTTAACCTCGCCATCTGGTGCAACCATGAGACCTGCGTAGAGAATCCCCCGGTAATCAATGCCGCGATTTTGTAAAGTTTTGAGAGTGGCCTCCAGAACATCGGTTTGGACTTGGGCCATGATCTCGGTGGTGGCGATGGGCGTTGGGGCGTAAACCCCCATGCCCCCGGTATTTTCCCCGGTATCTCCTTCGCCAATTTGTTTGTGGTCTTGGGAGGGCAGCAAGGGGCGGATCGTCTTCCCATCGGTGAGGGCGAGGACAGAGACTTCCTGACCCACGAGAAATTCTTCGACGACCAAGGTTTTGTACCCTTCGGCCCAGAGGCGATCAACGGCGTTTAAGGCTTCTTCTAAGGTTTCCGCGACGATCACCCCCTTTCCGGCAGCGAGACTATCGGCTTTGACAACGATGGGCGCGCCTTGGGTTTGGATGTAGTCCTTTGCGGCTTGGGGATTGTTAAAAGTGCCAGCGGCGGCGGTGGGAACCCCTGCTTCGTTCATTAGGTCTTTGGCCCAAGCTTTACTGGCTTCGATGATTGCGCCATCTTTTTTCGGGCCGAATACGGGAATCTTGCGTTCTGAGAGAAAGTCAGCGAGGCCGAGGGAAAGGGGGACTTCTGGGCCGACGGCAACAAAGGCAATGTCGTGGTCGGTACAGGCTTGGGCAATTCCCGCAAAGTCATCCACGGCAATAGGTAGATTTTGGCAATTTTTTAACAGAGCGGTGCCGCCATTACCGGGAGTACAAACGACTTTCTGGACGTTGGGAGATTGGAGCAGTTTCCAGGCGATCGCATGCTCTCTGCCGCCGTTACCCACCACGAGTACATTCATTGTTACTAATTCAACCTTTGTTAATTGATCAATCTTTTATTTTATCGGAAGAGATTCCCCCATTGGAGGCTATGGTAAAGTTCTGGCAATGGTGAGGGCAAACAAAATGAACTTTGGCAAAATATTTTTGGGTTAGCCCAGTGATAGATCGTAAAAGTGACCGTCAAAGATTTTTTAAAAAGCATTTTCTATCGGGCATAAGTCTCGTCATTTGTGCGGTGGCAGTGGGGGTGATTTGGCAGGAATTTCGACGTATTGATTGGCCCCTTGTCTGGGAAAATTTGAATCACCTTTCTGGAGCTCAGTTAGGACTAGCAAGCTTTTTTGTGGTGTGTAGTTACGGGGCGATCGCCAATTATGATCTTTTGGCATTTCGATATCTCCAAAGAACTTTAGACACCTATAAAATCACCTTTACAGGGTTGATCACCTATGCCATTAGTCCAAACGTGGGTTTTGCGTTTCTGTCGGGGAGTATGTTGCGCTATCGCCTCTATCGTCAGTGGCAAGTGTCCCATTTAGAAATTGCTCAGGTTATTGCCTTTACCAATTTAAGTTTGTGGGTCGGGTTATTGCCCATTAGTGGCATTATTTTTACGATTTTTAAGTTTCCCCTACCAACGGGCATTCAATTGCCTT
This sequence comes from Synechococcus sp. BDU 130192, assembly GCF_963876085.1. NCBI lineage: Bacteria > Bacillati > Cyanobacteriota > Cyanophyceae > Synechococcales > Synechococcaceae > Synechococcus > Synechococcus sp. BDU 130192. Next base: position 9,257 of record NZ_CAWNNO010000016.1, read on the forward strand.
TTTTTGCAAAATCATTACAGGGATTTGGCATTCTTTGTTTAGGGATTAGTGTTTTATATGTGCTGGGTTCTTGTGTGTTTAAAAAGCCATTGCAGTGGCGTAATTATCAGTTTGAATTTCCTTCATTAAAACTTTCTCTTCAGCAGGTTCTTGTATTTAGTTTGGATTGGGGATTTGCCACTCTAGCACTGCATTCTCTGTTGGCGCCCCCCCTCAATTATCCTGTTTTTTTCGGAGTTTATGTACTAGCGATGGTTGCCGGCTTAGTGAGTACAATTCCCGGTGGTTTGGGGATTTTCGAGACGGTGATTCTCTTTTTCTTGCAAGACACCCAGCCAGAGGAGGTCATTTTAGCCACCTTAATTGTTTTTCGGGGTCTGTACTATTTATTGCCCTTTGCGATCGCCGTTGCCGCTTTACTGTTGTTTGAATATCGCCAAACCCGTAAACCTAAGCAATTCTAGGCAGGGAATCTGGTACTGTCCAGGCGGCTAGGTCTAAATTTTGGGTGAAAATCTCGTCAATGGGTAGCAGTTCTCCCGTGGTGGTGAGGAATTTATGGTCTGGGGTCGCCCGAATCATTTGGCCATTTTCCAGTTCATATTCATACAAAAGGCGATCGCCTCTGTTGTGCCACTGTTCAATGGGTTGCGTGTAAATTAATCCTTGAGCGTCCACACTATAAACCTGGCAGAGCAATTCCTGTTCCACAATGGTCTGGATCGGCAGCACCCCATATTCCACCGTAACAACAGGTGTGTCCCCGGCGAGGCAATATTCCGCAAATTTCACCATCTGGTCGAACAAATCCCTGGCGATCACCTCCGAAACCCCATTGGTCGCCGCCCCCTCCACGAACTTAGCTTCATGTTTTTTCATTTCGTCAATTTTCTTTTTCCCCATCGCCCGCCGCAGCAGGTCCGCTTCCCCGAGGGAATAGCCCGCCAAATCCTGGGCCATTTTCATAATTTGTTCCTGGTAAACCAAGACCCCATAGGTTTCATTCAAAATCGACTGCAAAAGCTCGTGTTGATATTCGATCTTTTCGACGCCGTGTTTGCGGTTAATAAAAATCGGAATTAGACCCGCATCCAAGGGGCCAGGTCGATAAAGGGCAAGAACAGAGGAAATATCCTCAATGCCAGAAGGGCGCAGATCCTGCACAATTTTTTTCATGCCGTCGGATTCCAGTTGGAAGATCCCCTCTAGATCCCCCCGACCAAACAGATCATGGGTTTTATCAATATCACCCGGTAACTTTTTCGCATGGCCTTTACTGAGAATGTCCAGGGCTTTGCGCTCGTCTAGGGGCAACTGATCGAGATCCAGTTCTACGTGGCGATATTCTTTGATCAAATCCGCTGCTTTTTTGATGGTAGTGAGATTTTTTAGGCCGAGAAAATCCATTTTCAGCAGCCCCATCGCCTCCACATCTTCCATGTAATATTGGGTGATCACCGCCCCTTCATTGTTACGCTGGAGTGGTACCGCTTCATCTAGGGGCGTTGAAGAAATCACTACCCCGGCGGCATGGACGCCAAAGGTTTTGTTCGTGCCCTCAATGCGGATCGCCATATCGACCCAGCGGCGCACCTGGGGATCGGTTTCGTAGCGACGCTTGAATTCTGGTTCTGGCGTATCGTCGGAGATCATCACCTTCAGCTTGGCGGGTTTACCCCGGGCCACAGGGATCATTTTTGCCATCATGTCCGCTTCTCCGTAGGGAATATCCAGCACCCGCGCCACATCTTTGAGCACGGCCTTGGAGGTCATGCGGTTAAAAGTAATAATTTGTGCGACCCGGTCTTCACCATATTTTTCGGTGACATATTTGATCATTTCGTCCCGCCGCTCGATACAAAAATCCGTATCAACGTCCGGCATGGATTTTCGTTCGGGGTTGAGGAACCGCTCAAACAGCAGACTGTGGTGAATGGGGTCAATATTCGTAATGCCAAGGGAGTAGGCCACGAGGGAACCAGCCGCAGAACCCCGCCCTGGCCCGACGGGAATATCATTGTCCCTGGCATATTTCACGTAATCCCATACCACGAGAAAGTACGTGGAAAATCCCATCTGCTGCATCATTTGCAGTTCGTATTCGAGGCGTTCTTTGTAGGTGGGATCGACTTCGGCCTGGGTTTTGCATTTGAGGCGTTTGAGGAGTCCGTCCCAGGTGACTGCTTCGAGGTAACTGTCAGCGGTGTGGCCCTCGGGGACGGGGTAATCGGGAATGCGGGGTTCCCCCAGGATTTTGTAAGGTTCGACCTTGGCGGCAACTTCGAGGGTATTGGCGATCGCCTGGTCAATAATCCCTGGGTCGAGGTGATCCCGAAAGAGTTTACGCATTTCATCGGCGGATTTGAGATATTCGGTGCCGCTGTAGCGGAGGCGCTTATCTTCGGTGATTAATTTTGCGGTTTGAATACACAGGAGGGCATCGTGGGCCTCCACGTCGTAGCAGGAAATGAAGTGAGAATCGTTGGTGGCGATGATTTTAATGTCGAGTTCCTGGGCAATTTTGGCGATCTCCACATTGACGATGCGGTCTTCCTGGGAGCCATGGTCTTGGATTTCGAGGTAATAGTCATCGCCAAAAATATTTTTGTACCACTTCGCCACTTCCCGCGCCCGCTGATATTCGCCCTTGAGGATACATTGGGGCACTTCGCCACCGAGACAGGCACTGGTCATAATCAGCCCTTCGTGGTGTTGCTCAATGAGTTCTTTGTTAATACAGGGGCGGGCGAAAATCCCTTTGCCTTGAAAGCCCTTGAGGTGCGAAATGGTGGTCAGTTTCACCAGATTTTTGTAGCCCTGGGTATTTTTCGCCAGAACGACCTGATGGTATTTTTTAAAGCGTTGGGTTTTGTCTTCGATGTCGCCGTTGATCACGTACATTTCGTTGCCAATGATCGGCTTGATCCGTTTATTGCGACAGGTTTTTAGCAGTTCGATCACCCCGTACATCACCCCATGATCCGTTAAGGCGATCGCCGGCATTTTCAGTTCTTCGGCCCGTTTAATGAGGGGTTTAATCTGGGACGCGCCATCGAGCAAACTGTAATCACTGTGGATGTGGAGACCGACAAAAGACATGGGAGGAGGCGACTCAAAATGAATAATGCACCTCCTATCTTACGGGAGTTTTTCTATGAATCTTCACCTTGCGGGGCTAGACGCAATAGTTGTCCCGAATTTGCATCCGTCAAAACATAGAGGTAACCGTCGGGGCCTTGGCGCACATCCCGCACCCGTTGGCCAATGGGAATCCGCGACTCGGCGATCACATTTCCCCGTTCATCAATTTCTAAGCGGCGAATATCCCGGGAAACCAGCCCCCCTGCAAATAAATTCCCTTGCCAATCTAAAAGGCGATCGCCTGTATAAATCGCTAACCCAGAGGGGGCGATCGAAGGTGTCCAAACCCGCTGGGGATCCGTAATTCCTGGGGCCGTTGTTGCGGGGGCCACGGGTCGTCCCGTCGTATATTCCGCACTAAAAGAAACCTTGGGCCAACCGTAATTGGCTTCTGCCTGGATCAGATTCACTTCATCACCGCCCCTAGAGCCATGTTCCGTCGCCCAAACCCGTTGAGTCATTGGGTCAAAGGCCAGTCCCTGAATATTGCGGTGGCCGTAGCTCCAAATTTCCGGTAAAGCGCCCGGCTCATCTACAAAGGGATTGTCATCAGGAATTGAGCCATCATCGTTAATGCGAACCACCTTCCCCAGATGGCTATAGAGGTTTTGGGCCTGGTTGCGGATAAACTCGCCATCCTGCTCCAGAGGCGGATTTCCACCATCACCGATAGAAATCAGTAATGTTTGATCCGGGAGCCAAGTTAGTCGAGAACCGAAATGCTGTCCCCCTTGTTTGGTACGCGCCACCTGAAAAATCACTTCCCAATCCGTCAATTTTTCCCCGTCAAATTTAGCCCGGGCGATCCTTGTGCGGTTTGCATCCTGGGTGCCAAAGGCATAGGTAAAGTAAACCCAATTGTTTTGTTCAAAGTCTGGATGAAGGGCAATATCTAACAATCCCCCCTGCCTCGAAGCAAACAGTTGTTGGGCTTCAGCGGCGGAGACTTCCGCAACCCCGGCGATCGCCTCTGGTTCTAACACCCCATCCCGCACCAGGCGCAACCGTCCCGGCCGCTCTGTGATCAACATATCCCCATTGGGTAACCACGCAACCCCCCAGGGACGTTCCAAACCTTCAACAATTGGCGTCACTGTCACGGCATCCACCGCTAAATCCTCCGCCTGGGGACTCATGAGCATCGGCGTTGCTTCGGCTAGAGGTGAAGTTTCATCGGGCATCGACACGGATTGGGACGAACAACCCACCAGAGGCAAGGCACTCCACCATAGGGCCGTCACAACCAGCTTAAGTCGAGTGTTCATGGGTAATAGATACTCCGCGAGAAATACCCCTAGGGTAGATCATCACTCTGATTTTTGGCTGGCGGCCTCTTCCTTCCAACGCTTGAGGGGAACACAGTCAATTTCAAACTGATCCAAGGCCCTAGCAACAACAAAATCCACCAGATCATGAATTGTTTGCGGTTGGTGATACCAAGCCGGGATTGCTGGGACAATTTTTACGCCCACCTCAGCCAGTTGGGTCAAATTCCGCAAGTGAATCAAACTAAAAGGTGTTTCCCTGGGGACAACCACCACTTTACGACCTTCTTTAATAGAGACATCTGCCGCCCGTTCAAGGAGATCAGAACTGAGGCCATTGGCAATTTTTGCAACTGTGCTCATACTGCAGGGAATCACTAGCATTCCTTTGGTGCGGTAGGAACCACTGGCAATGCCTGCTCCTACATCACCCCAGCGGTGACAGCGCAAAATGCCTTTTTTGGGAACCCCTGCCTGGTCACGCCAAAACTTAGCTTGGTAATCGGGATCAGCGGGCATAGTAATGCCATTTTCAGCTTGCCACACCATAAAGGATGCTTTTGAAGCGACGACATCCACCGTCAAGTTGGCTTCAAGCAAATATTTGAGCGTCCGCACCGCATAGATAAGCCCCGATGCACCACTGATACCTACCGTGAGGGGTCGATCCATAGAAAATTTTGACTGTAAGGTTTGTAAAGTTTTTTTAAATCAAACCTTCAAATTCTAACGCTTCGATCATTTGCAGGCCATTGGGATCGCCAATGCGTAGCAGGGCGGCCCGGGCATCTTCTTTCACGCCGACATCTTCATCTTCGACAAGGGCTTCAATGAGGGCATCAACGGCGGTGGCATAGATCACATTGGAGGGCATTTCGCGACAAAGTTGCCCTAATGACCAAGCGCAGTTACTGCGGACGGCGGCCATTTTATCGCGGCGCAACCCCCGGATCAGGGGCGGAATCGCCCGGGAAATGTCTTCGTACTGGAGTTTAGCCACCTGGGCGAGGCTGCTGGCGGCCCATAAACGGACAGCCGAAATATCATTTTGGAGGGCATGGACTAATGGATCAACGGAGCGGCGATCGCCACAATTCCCCAAGGCCCAAACAACCCCTTTGCGCACATAGCCATTCCAGTCTTGTGCAAGCACATCGATGAGAGCCGGTACCGCTGTTTCTGAGGCGTTACGACCAAGGGCATAGGCAGCACTGACACGGGTGAGGGGACAAACATCTCCCTGGAGCAGTTCAATGAGGGGATTTACCGCGCGCGCATCCCGGTGATCACAAAAATAGCGGGCAGCGATCATGCGTTGGTTTTTATCGGCAGCAGTAAGCATCTGGAGCATCGATTCTGCCGCCATTGCTCCGTCTGGGGTGCCTTCCTGAAGCGGCTGTTCACCCAAGGTTTCGTCAATTAGGTTAAGGTCGTTTGGACTTGGCATAATTAATTACCCTACTACCGTTGTTGTTCTAGGGGCAACTGTTGGGTGGGTAGCGGATCTCTCCGAGATCGCCAACATTATCGCCTCAAAGTCTACTGGAGAGCATTTTCTTTGCAAAGGAATAAAACGGAAACTTTATAATAGAAGGCGATCCCTTCGTTCACCAAAAAAATTATGGCATTAGCACTCACGACCGAAAACGTCGAAGCAACCCTTGATGAATTGCGTCCTTACCTCAAAGCCGACGGCGGCAACGTTGAGTTGGTAGAAATTGATGGCCCCGTGGTTAAACTGCGTCTCCAGGGCGCTTGTGGGTCTTGCCCCAGTTCAACCATGACCCTACGGATGGGCATCGAACGGCGTTTGCGGGAAAATATTCCGGAAATTGCAGAAGTAGAACAGGTTTTCTAAATCGCTTTTCACTTTCTTTAGGGTTGTAGGGGTTTGCCATGGTGAACCCCTACTTTATGTTTACAGGGCTGTTTGACTGTTTGAGATCAACCCGTATTCCGCATTCCAGCGGCGATGCCATTGATGGTTAAAAGGGCACCCCGCAGGAGTTCTTCTTTGCTATAGCGGAAGTGAACGATACTGGCTTGGGTTTCTCTGGTGTATTGACGTAGCCGTTTGAGGAGCGAGACTTGCAGGAAACCGAGGGGGACAATGGTGCCATTTCTCAATTGGACAGAACGCTGGAGGGGGCGATCGCCATCGAGGAGGGCTTCATTTTCGGTAATTTCGAGGATTAGCCGCTTCGTGAGGTTGTATTCCTGGGAAATCTGCTCTAGAAGCTTTTCAAACCGGGGAATATCTTCTTTTTCTGCCAGTTCGTGGACATAGTGGCTCGCCATTTGTAAGTCCACCTTAGAAAGGGTCATCTCTACCTTTGAGATCACCATCCGGAAAAAGGGCCATTTACTGTAGAAATAGCGCATTAACTTCAGGTTCTCGACAGGGTCCTCTTCAAAAAAGCCCTGGAGCGCGGTACCCACACCATACCAAGCTGGCACGAGGAAACGGCTTTGGGTCCAGCTAAAGACCCAGGGAATCGCCCGGAGACTGCTCAAATCTTTATTGCCCTTTTTGCGACGGGCCGGACGGGAACTGATTTGCAGTTGACTAATTTCCGGAATCGGCGTCACAGACATGAAAAAGTCTAGGAAGTCTGGTTCTTCGTAAATTAACGCCCGGTAAGCCGCCCGCGATCGCTGGGAGAGGTCTTCCATAATCCGGTTCCAGGGCTGAATATCATCAAAGCCACTGGCTAACAAACTCGATTGAATCACCGCCGTAGAGACGCTTTCGAGGTGGTATAGCGCCAAGTCTGGGAGGGAATATTTAGACGCCAGCACTTCCCCCTGTTCGGTGATTTTAATCCGGCCATTAATGGTGTTCGGCGGTTGGGCCAAAATAGCGGCGTAGGCAGGGCCGCCACCCCGACCAACGGAACCACCGCGACCATGGAAAATGCGGAGGTCAATGCCGTAGGGATCGGCCACTTGTTGGAGATTTTTCTGGGCTTTGTGGATTTCCCAATTACTACTCAGGAAGCCGGAATCTTTGTTGCTGTCGGAATAGCCGAGCATAATTTCCTGGAGATTCGGCACCAGGCGATCGCCAAAGGTTTCATCACAGCGGCCATCGGCGGGGGGTTCATAGCCACCAGCTAAACAAGCGCGATAGAGGGGAATTTCAAATAACGCCTGCATAATTTCCGGGGCGTTACGCAGATCATCCACCGTCTCAAAGAGGGGGGCAATGCGGATAGTAGTCATTCCTGTGAGGGGGTCATACAAACCCGCTTCCTGGGCCAAGAGCAGCACCTCTAAGACATCACTGACTTCGTTGGTCATGCTGATGATGTAGGTTTGACAAATGCCGATGCCAAATTCCTGCTGGAGACGGCGCAGCACCTGGAGCGTTTGGATCGTCTCGACGGTTCTTTCCGAAAAGTGCATTTCCTTCGGAATCAAGGGACGGCGGGTTTTAAGTTCCTGCACTAGCCAAGTGGTTTTTTCTCCGTCGCTCAGGTCGTTGTAGGATTTGGGCAATACTCCCAGGTAGTCAACAATTTCGGCGATCGCATCGGAGTGGCGCGTTGATTCTTGGCGAAAATCAAGACGTGTTAAAACAAAGCTAAAAATTTCGACTTGGCAAATGAGTTTATCCAGGGCCGCACAGTTGATTTCTGTCTGCACGAGGCTTTCGCGGATTAGTTTTAGGTCAGCGAGGAACTCCTGGCCACAAATATAAACCTTGTCATCGGCCGCTTCTACTTTATTTTCCCAGGCGGGCATATTCGCTAGACGGCGGTTGCGCTCCAAGGTATTTTCCAAGCGCCGCTTAATGTAGGCCAACTTGAGGCGGTAGGGTTCTTGGCGGTAACGAATGGCCAGGGTTTCGTAGATGTCGGGGAAAATATTTTGATCCTGCTCCAACGAATCCAGCAGATCCGGCAGCACATTACTCCAGTGCAGCGATAAGCTCAACACATCCGAGAGGGATTCCACCGAGGCGATGTAGCGTTCCAGCACCAAACCCCGTTGATAGCAAGCTGTCTTCCACGTAACGTCAGGAGTGACAGAAGGGTTGCCATCGCGATCGCCCCCAACCCAAGAGCCAAAATTACAAAAATTGGTGGTCGGTACTTTGAGTGTTGGGAAAGACGCTTTTAGGGCCTGTTGTAGTCGTACCGATAATTCGGGCAGGGTGTCAAACAGAACTTCCTCAAAATAATGCAACGCATAGTCCACTTCGTCCAACACCTGGGGTTTAAATTGGTGCAGCTCATCGGTGCGCCACCAGAGCCGAATTTCTTCGGTAAGTTGCTGCTGAATATTTTCAATTTCCCAAGAATCGCTTGTCCCCAAGCTTTTCAGCCCTTCCTCGGTTTGATCTAGTTGGCGCAGGATTCCCGCAATCCGCCGCTGTTTATTGCGAATCGTGTGGCGGACAATCTCTGTGGGGTGGGCCGTAAACACCAGCCGAATATCCAACTGATTGAGAAGACGCTGGATCGTCTGGGGCGGCATATTCTGATGCTTGAGGTGGGGAAACAGCCAATCAAAGGTACCGGCTTGGGTGGGGGCAATCTCTGTGTGGACGCTGTTACCGTTGGCTTCGCTGGCATTGGCAGAAGCTAGATTGCGCCGAAATTGTTGTTGTTCGCGCTGTTCGTAATGTTGCTCGACACTATTGATCAGCTGGAAATAGAGGGCAAAGGCCCGTGCTGCCCGGATCGCATCTTCTAGATCTAGGGTTTCGATCAGCTCCGAAATACTACTGGGGGAAAAATTGAGACTTTGGCCATCGGCGGTTCGGGTTGCCCGGAGATGATTGAGCCGTTCGACGAGTTTTTGACCACATTCTTTCTGCAACACCGCCTGCCAAATGTCTTCAACCAGCGTGAGGCGTTGCCGGAGGAGAGATTGGGAAGTGGACAAAAGTTCAGCTTCGGCACTGGGGGGATGCATGACTTGGTTCATGGTACTTAGACGTTTGGGGCTAGGAAAATGGGCTGTCTGCTGTGAAAGAAGATCTTGATGATTGTAAGGGCTAAGGTTCGATTGGGGTAGTGCAGTGGAACACGGAACGAGCGATCGCCTTTGGGGGGTGGCGGTGGCGGTGCAGGCTAATCGGACGTCTCAACATCGGGAAAGGGTAAAGATGGTAGGCGATCGCCCCGGAAAATTTCTTCACTCCAAACCCCTGCCTGCATTAGGGTCTGGGCGAAATCTTCACTCCAACGGTGAGTCAATAAATAGGCTGGGGCTAATAGCCCAACCAGGAGATTAGAGGGCACAGGTAACTGAACTTTCATCGGGCTACAGACACGACAGGGCATCCTTATCCTACTAGTCTATTTATGGGAGAACAATTCTGGGGACTTTCGTTTATCTTAGGGGTGAATTGTCCCCACCCGGCCACCCTAAAAACGCTCCATTGTTACTGTGACAACTGCAACCTCCACGGATCTTCACTTTCATTTAGCGCCCTGGCTCCAGGATGCCATTCGTCTGGCGGTGCCCCTGGGAGGGTATCTGCGGTTGCGGGTGCGACTGCGGGGGAATACGCTCCACATCCTCTGTGAAACCAGTTGTCCCACGGAAAAAGAAGAGATTACCCAAGCCATTTTACGGAGAATGCGCCGTCAACCGCCCCCTGTGCAACTCCTAGCGCCGACCCCTGGAATCGCCATTCACCGTCTCATTGTCTATGGTCGCCTCCGCCAAGAGAAAAAAAGCCTCTGGTTAAGCCTAATTCCCCTGGGTCAGTCGTCCCCATCGTCGAACCCGGAGACGTTCCAGCTCAATCGAAAAAATCAGGCCCGCCTCGGTTATCCCCAGGCGATCGCCCAATATTTAAGTCAAAATCTCAGTCAGTTGGGCATTAGTATTCGGGTTGAAACCCAGACCCTAGCGAATACAGCCCCCCACCAAGGGCAACAGCGTCTCTGGATTACCTGTGAATGTGACTACAGCCCGGACTATGGCTTGCTGACAGAATCTCTGGTGCAGCGACTCCGGGAACTGGAAATCAAAGGTTTTCGCGATGGGGCAATCCGCTGTCAAATTCGTGGGGAAGAAAAGCCCGAATGGTTGCTATGGGTTGATCTGACGCCCCCCGATGTCATGTTGCGGCAGTGGGGCCAATGGGGAGATCCTGAGGCGATCGCCCAGATTTTGACCCAGGCATTCCAAGCCCACCCCCTCACCATTCGGGCGGCTGTAACCGATGCCGTGTTGTCCCTGGAGTGCATCCTGGCCCCCAATATTTCCCTAGCCCAGGCCCACATTCTCAAGACCATCCAAGACATTCTCGACGTCCTTGCGCCCCAGGGGTTACAGCGCGCGCTAATCCGGGCGAAATCAGCTCCCCACAATGAAGAACTCTGGCGCAGTGAATGGCGGTTGCCGGGGGATAAGCCAGGGGTACACCATGATTCTCCCGGACAGTTGGCCCAACAGGGGGATTTGGAGGCGTGGCGGTTTTTGCTCCAACGCTGCCTGAATCCTGATCTGACGAGACGTTTGGCCACTGGCGGCATCCACATCACCCTCCGCCAAAAGGATGACACCCTCTACATCATGACGGAGGCGATCGCCTGTCCACCCCAAATGGCAACGCTCAAGGCGATCGCCACTCTTTTTCGGCATTTAGAACCCCATCCCTTTAGTCGTCTAAAGGTCTATGGCCGCCGTTCGGGCCAAAGTAAAGCCCTCTGGCAACAATCATTAAAATTCAACACCATTACCCCAGCCAGTACATCACCACAGACGCCAACGGAAACCGCCCTTCCCCCCGTCGAAACTGACCCCAGTCTTTCTCCCCTAGAACGCTTCAACCAAGGTGCCCGTAATCTCCTCCAGCGTAGTCGCCTCTGGCAGCCAATACCGGATAATTGTGGTCTGGTTTTACACCAGGGTGAATCCGAGCGAAACATCTTTTCCCCGCAGCGACGGTGGCGAGTGGCTTGCCTGTGGTTGCTGGGCGGCATTTTAGTCACGGCCCAAACCGATTGGTTGGCTGGTCAATGGCTCCGGCGGGATCTGGTTCAACCTCAATCTGTGTCCCTGTCCCAAACCGATCCGGCAACCCGCTCAGAAGTCTTAGATGCCCAGCTTCCAGTCACCAATTGGCAAACCACGGCCCCAAAGGCGATCGCCCCTCCCCTAACTAGCCCCTATCCTTCCTTTGATAATCCGCTCCTAGACGAAAAACTCGCCCTCTACCAAAAGCGCATCGCCAAAAATGGTGTACCTGACGTTCTCATTATTGGTAGTTCCCGTGCCCTGCGTGGTCTTGATCCTTTGGCCTTGCAGACGGCCCTCACCGAGAAAGGCTATCCGCCCCTTGATATTTTTAATTTTGGTATTAATGGTGCCACTGTCCAGATCTTTGATCTACTGCTGCGGCAAATTCTCCCTCCGGAGCAACTGCCCCAGTTAATTATCCTTGCTGACGGAGCCCGTGCTTTTAATAGCGGTCGGCAGGATTTGACCTACGAACTGATGACCCGTTCCCCAGGTTTCCAAGCCCTTGAAGCAGGTACATTTTCTCAACTGTTGTCTCAAGATATCCCCAAACATCAGGCAATAACTTCTATTGTTCCTGATCTAGAACAAATCATCACCCAATGGTTGGGAACAATCTCCCAGGTCTATGACCAGCGACAACTTTTCAAAGAACGCTTTTTTGACGAAACCCTAGCGCCATTCCACACTTGGGTGTCTACAGCAGAGGCAGCATCCCCAATGACTTCTACTGAGTCAGGGCAGCAGTTTAATTTAGATGGTTTTTTGCCCCTCGACCGTCGCTTCATTCCAGAAACTTACTACCAAAATCACACCCAAGTAACGGGAAGTTATGACGGGGATTATGCGGCGTTTAATCTCCGGGGAATGCAACATGAAACTTTCCTGGCGCTTTTAGATCATTTCGAGTCTCACCAAATTCACTTGGTCTTCTTGAATCAGCCCCTGACGGATTACTACCTCGATCCGGTACGTCTGGATTATGAACGGCAGTTTCGTCAGTATTTTCGTCAATTGGCTAATCGAGACAAGCTTGATTTCGTTGATTTTGTCCACCAACAAGCCTGGCAAGGCCGTTATGAATGGTTTTCGGATCCGAGCCATCTCAATCAGTTTGGTGCGGCGCAAGTGGCCCAAGAACTAGCTAAAGTTTCGACGATTCCCTGGCCACAACGTACTTCAGACTAATTTTCTTCTGATTTTTTCAGGACAAGGCTTCGGTCTCTGTTAATGCTCGACGATGACGCTCAACGACCTGTTTCACCTGGGGAGCTAGCCATCCATCATAGGCCGGATAAACGGCGAGCCGGGGTTGTAATTGCCAGCCTTGATCGGCGAGCAGGAGTTGCAATTGATCGAGGTGGAGATGGGAATAGTCGGGGTTGACTTCATCCTTGGGGACAATACCGCCGAGATCCCTCGCCCCAGCCTGGAGACAACCTAAAAGCCATTGGGGATCGGCCACAAGATTAGGGGGAATTTGAATCGTGATCTCCGGTGGCAAAATGTCACGGGCCAATTGAATGACTGCTGGGAGTTGCTCAGGCAAAAAGGCTTCACCTAAATAGTCCTGGGTTTGCCCAGGACGGTGGGGCTGCAAAATCACCTCTTGAATGTGACCATACTGATGCTGAATTTTGGCGATCGCCTCTAATGTATCCCGCCAATCCTGGGGCGTTTCACCGATGCCCAACAGCAGCCCTGTTGTAAATGGGATTCTTAATTCTCCGGCTAGAACCAATTGTTGTAGGCGCACCTGGGGATCTTTGCTGGGGGCGTGACGATGGACGGGGAGATCCGGACGCATTTGTTCTAACATCAGCCCCATAGAACCATTTACATCCCTTAACAATTCCATTTCAGTACGACTCAGGGGGCCAGCATTGGTGTGGGGAATAAAACCATAATCTAAGGCCAACTGACACAGATCATAGATGAGCTGGATCAAAGGCGATCGCCGCCCTGAAGCCGGATGCACCTCTCCACTCAAAATCAAAATTTCTCGGACGCCTTGCCCCCGGAGATTTTCTAGACGAGCTTGGGCCGCCACTAGGGTCAACCAACGATCCTGACCTGGATCAACGCGAAAATTGCAATATGAACAGCGATTGAAACATTCGTAAGTTGGTACCAAGGTGAAAGCTGGACTGTAGGTAACAACAGCGTTTGCCTGGTTACTGCCGCCGCCTACCGGGCGATCAACCCTTGACAGATCCAGCATGGCCCCTCCGCAAATCAAAACATTTCCTTAAAACACTTTACAAAAAGCAATAGTTTCATTAATATAGCTACTAAGGTTAAGCACCTTGATAATTTCATAGCAATCATAACGATATGACTACTACACTACAACAGCGCGGAAGCGCTTCCTTGTGGGAGAAGTTCTGTCAGTGGATCACCAGCACCGAGAACCGCATCTATGTCGGTTGGTTCGGCGTCCTGATGATTCCTACCCTTCTCACTGCTACTACCTGCTTCATCATTGCGTTCATCGCAGCTCCTCCCGTTGACATCGACGGTATCCGTGAGCCCGTCGCAGGTTCTCTTCTCTACGGTAACAACATCGTCTCTGGCGCAGTTGTACCTTCTTCTAACGCAATTGGTCTCCACTTCTACCCCATCTGGGA
>NZ_CAWNNO010000017.1:0-13743 GCF_963876085.1 Synechococcus sp. BDU 130192
CCTAACAGACCGAGGGCTTGTCCTTAAACAGATGGTTAGACTAAGTATTTCGATGAACTAATGAGTATTTTGTGCAGTCTTGAGGGTGTGAGACCACACCACTGCTTGGTGTTTCTAGCATAGTGGAACCACACTGATTCCATCCCGAACTCAGATGTGAAACGCTATAGCGGCGACGATACCTGTGGGGTAGCCTACCGGGAAAATAGCTCAATGCCAAGCTTCTCTCTTTTATGAAAAACTGAATATCTTATTCTTCAACTTTATATTCTAATCAAAGCTCTCAATCTACAGGTTGAGGGCTTTATTTTATTTTGCTTTCTTTATCCTTTGTTTTGTAGTGAGTGAAGTCCCATTCCGTTGCTTGGGTAGTGTTGTAGAGTATGAAGAGTAAGCCAATAAGTTGATAGGTATTTGAATGAATCGGATTTACTGGGGTTGTATATTCGGATTTTTTAGTGTTTTAGGGCTGGCAAATCAAGCGATCGCCAATGAGATGATGTATCGACCCCTTGGAATTCGCTCTGGTCAAGAGATTAACCAGCAGCTTTCGGATCAGGATATCCCCACGGGGGAAGGGGGGTTTGCCAGGGATTATGCGATTACTCTCCAAGAGGGTGATCAAGTTGCCATTGACTTGCTTTCGGACGATTTTGATACGATTGTGTTGCTGCTGGCGGCGGATGGGTCGACGATTGCGGAAAATGACGATGCCGCCGACGGTTCAACCAATTCATTACTATTTGTGCGCATTAACGAAACGGGACGCTATATTGTGCGGGTACGGGCCTTTGGGGAAACGGGAAATGGTGATTTTTCGCTCAAAGTAACGCGCCTACAGCCTATTCGCGAGTAAAACGATGCTGACGAGACAAGCGACTTCAGTCCATTCCACAGTGGCACCGTAGGTATCGCCTGTATGACCTTGGAATTTATGACCAAACCAAGTGCTGACAGCGATCGCCACTGCCATAAACCAAAGATTACTGAGTATCACACTCAACCATTGGCTAATCGGTAGGAAAAAGTAGCTCAAAAATACGAATAAGAGCATGGGGCAGATACTCCAGCACAAATCTGGATATAACTGGAACTGCTGCTTGTGGAATGCCCCTTTGCCTTCAGCTTTCAGGTAGGGATAAAAGGCGATCGCCACCACCTGAGACCATCGCCCCCAGGCCGGTATCAACACAAAAAAATACCAAGACTCTAATCCTAAACCTTCGAGGGCAGCGACCTTGAGCAATAGGATTAAGATCCCTGTCATCACCCCAAATGCACCAGAAACACTATCAGCCATCACCGCTAAACGGCGTTTCGGTTCCGTCACTGCTAAGCCATCGGCCGCATCCATTGCCCCATCTAAATGTAAGCCTCCCGTCAAACCCAACCAAAAGGCAACTAAAATCGCACTCCTGAGTAAAGCGGAAACCTTTAAACTCTCTAAACCCCAAAAACTTCCCAGCAATATGCCCCCAATAATCGAGCCCACCCAAGGACACCAACGGGCAATGCGAATAAAACTAGGCTGTACTCCCTTGGGCAGTGGTAGCAGCGTGTAAAAAAGAATGGCCCCCAATAGCGATCGCCAAAGCTGTAGCAAGCCTGATAAAAAACGAACCATAAATTGATTGAGATGCTCAGAATTGGATAGATTGTGGGTTTTCAGATGTCAAAATTCAAACCTTAAGTTAAGATTATGGCGAGGCATTGGAAACCGTTAATAAACATCCTCCGCCATAACACCAAGACAATACTGTAAAACCACAGCCTTTGTCCTTGGGTGCTAGCTTTTGTACAAGTAAAATGACAATCGCATAGGCTCATCCTGATGTGGTGGCGCTCATTTGCTTGCCATGTCTAGGCAGTGTTATGGATGATTTACCTTCAGTCTGTCATATTTTTTTGTTTACCCTTAGTCAATTCCCATGAGTCATCAATGTCATCCCACTTCCTTACCCGCTCCTTGTGTGGTCTCTACCGGTATTCTTGTCAATAAAAGTGACATGAAACGTCTACTCCAAGATCTCGCATGGGTCCGCTATTCCCATTACCTTGATGGCGAAGTGCAAAAACAGGGCGAAGGTTGGATTGTAGAAGTCTTTGATGATGAACAACAGGCTACTTTGGTGGTCAATCAGTCCTTATATCTAAATTTACATAGCTTCGATTACCTTGCCCTGAAACAGGCTGAAACCGATAAGACTTATTTTGAACTCGTGCAGGATAATCGTGTCTTACGTTTGGAGGTGGCAGAAAATCCCCAAACCAATCCTTTCAATACCAAAGCAGTTCCCGAAAGTACCTTAGAAGAGATGGTGACTCAGGTTTTATCGGCCCGCTGGGATGTCCACATGGATGACGATGAAAATTTCAATTTCTAGGTTCTGTTTCCTGAACTCGGTAGAATAAGCGGTGGCTTTTGCTGCCGTTTTTATTTTTTAGTGATCTTCGGAACATCATCTGTGAGCCATTTTCATTTTTCGCTACATAAGGAATGTCGCCATACAAATGCCCGGGTTGGCGGGTTTCATACCCCCCACGGAATTGTGGAAACACCCCGATTTATGCCTGTGGGTACCCTTGCGAATGTGAAAGGCATTACGCCGGATCATTTAGTCCAGGCCCAGGCCCAGATGGTTTTATCAAATACTTACCACCTCCATTTACAACCGGGGGAAGGGATTGTCCAGAAGGCCGGAGGACTGCATCGGTTTATGGCTTGGGAGGGGCCGATCCTCACGGATTCCGGGGGATTCCAAGTCTTTAGTCTCAGTGAAATGCGTAAGATTCGTGAGGAAGGGGTGGTGTTCCGTTCGCCGAAGGATGGACGTTTGATTGATATGACCCCGGAGCGATCAATCCAGATTCAAAATGCCCTGGGTGCTGATGTGATCATGGCCTTTGATGAATGTCCACCAGGAGATGCGGGCCGGGAGGCGGTGGCGGCGGCAACAGCACGAACCTATCGTTGGCTAGAGCGATGTATTGAAGCCCATGAACGGGACGATCAAGCATTGTTTGGGATTGTCCAGGGGGGCATTTTCTTAGATTTACGCTCCCAAGCGGTGACAGATTTAACGAAATTAGACCTACCGGGCTATGCCATCGGGGGCGTTAGTGTGGGGGAATCGCCGGAAAATATTCGCCAAGTAGTACAGCATACAGCGCCGCTCCTGCCGAAAAACAAGATTCGTTATTTGATGGGGGTGGGCACCTATCGGGAAATGGCCCAGGCGATCGCCGCGGGGATTGATGTGTTCGATTGTGTGATTCCGACGCGGTTGGGGCGCCATGGTGCGGCCCTGGTTAAAGGCGATCGCTGGAATTTAAAAAATGCCCAGTTTAAAGAAGATTTTCGCCCCTTGGATGAAACTTGTCCTTGTTATACCTGCCAGAATTTCACGCGGGCCTATTTGCACCATTTAATCAAAGCGAAAGAAATGTTAGCCTATATGCTACTTTCTTTACATAACGTTACAGAATTAATTCAATTTACCGTGAGAATTCGTGAATCAATCCTTAGCGATCGCTTCGTGGAAGAATTCGGCGAATGGCTAGAACCCGAACCAACTCATGCTAGGATTGACTGCAAACCATAAGAAAAATCAGTTCAACAAGGAAATATATGGAAGCGGCATTATTACTTGCGAAATTACCTGAGGCCTACTCAATTTTCGATCCCCTCGTGGATGTTTTGCCTCTAATTCCTTTGTTCTTCTTGCTGTTGGCATTTGTATGGCAAGCGGCAGTGGGCTTCAAATAAACACCATTTTTGAATTATTTAAAAAAGAAATTGATTAAGCATCCTTGCGGGGATGCTTTTTTGTTTTTTGCGACTAATTTGTAACTAAATGTAACGAGAATTAACCGCGATTCATAATTGCTTTTTGGAAAGCGGGGCGATCGCCTAATCGTTTTAAGTAGGCTTGTAGGGCTGGGTAAGCACTGAGATCCACATCTTGGAACATCAAAGGAATGTAGGCGAGGATCGAACCGACGGCCACATCCGCCACCGTAAATGCTTCTCCTAAGAGAAAAGATGTGTTTTGCAAAATGTCGTTTAGGGGCTGCAAATAACGGGCCATAACTTCATTGCGATTTTCAGCCGGGGTGAGTCCCATAGAAAAAGTCGAGTTGGCAAATAACACCCATTGGTAGGCGATCGCCTTATCTGCCGGGGAAGGGCCGAGGTGACCAAATTTTTCCGCAAGATAGAGCAAAATGGCACCGGATTCAAACAAAGTAACCTCGTCATCGGTTAGGACGGGCACTTTCCCAAAGGGATTTAAGGCAAGGAAATCCGGTTGTTTATGTTCGCCCGCCTGCATATCGAGAAGGACAAATTCATAGTCAGCACCGAGCTCTTCGAGGTACCAACGCACAATTGAGGCACGGCTACGCGCCCCACCGTAGAGTTTTAGCATAGTGTGAGTTTTTGTTAGGCCAAAAATGTGTCTACAAATTCATTTAGAGAACTTTGTGGGTATGGGCATGTTGCTTCACATTGTCCTCTGTGTTGACGATATTAACCTGATTGAGGACGCGCTTTTTCGCAGTGGAATGGTTGAACTCCTGGTGGAGTGTCCCTAGGGGGATATGGCCCTGGGCTTCGGGGCGGCGTTTGTAGGTGCGGGCGGCGGCGGCGGTGCGTTCTAAAAAGTCATCGGGAATTTGCAGGCGATCGCCTAGGGCTGTGGGTAAGGTGATTTGATCCGCTTGGATAACATCCCCAAGGGGCAGGGCTTGGGCAACCCGATAAGATGTGGGAATTCCTTTTAACAGTGCTTCGAGAGCCGCTGAGGGAATCGGTTCTAGGATAGAAACCGCCTGGGTTTCGCCCTCCTCCCGGACAAAACAACTGGCGACGCCAAAAACACAATAATCGTCACTCGCTAAATGATGGGTCTGAAAAAAATCTTGTAATGTAGGCATAAGAATTTTTACTTACTGAAACTAAATATAAGGATTGAATTTTCCGTTTTGATCCTAACGAGCTTTTGGGGCGTACGAGACAGAAAGAAAGGATTCTTTAATTGCAGCGAATGATCTCTAATACCCAACCCTTACCTCTGACCATATCCAAGCCTGGGCCAGTATTCTAAGGTGAAACGCAAAAAAGTAATATCTTGATGGTAATGAATCTAAAATTAAACTTTTTTTGGGGATTTTGGCTGCTTTATGTGGGGGCTTTGCTCCTTGCCCCCAGTCATTTCCCCTTCGGCGGAGAACCTTTGTGGCAACTGCAACCTGAGACTTTGACAGAGGTGAAACAAGAATCGCTTAATTTCTTTTTTGTGCTGCCGATTTTAAATTATTTGGGTTGGCGATCGCCTTTGGCCCCGGTGCTCAATCCTGTAGATGAGGCCCTCTTTAATTTTGCTGTCGCCTGGATGTGGCTTTTTCTGCCAGTAATGGCAAGCGATCGCAAGGGTCAACATCTACCATACCTCGCCTTCTGGGGTTGCGGGATGTTTCTCACCAATGTTTTTTTGCTGCCCTACATGGCACTCCGGCGAGCCATTGCCCCTCGGCCTTTTTTACCTAAACCGTGGTTTACGCGCCTTTTTGCGTGGGTCGGAATCTGCGTCGGCATTATTGCCATTGGTTGGTTTGGTCTAGCTCGTCCTGAATTTGGTCTCCTCGGCGATCGCCTTGATTACTTTCTCTTGCGTCTGGGAGATAGCCGCCTCACCGTCGCCTTCATGGTGGATCTCCTTTGTTTTTGGTTTATCCAAATTTTCCTCATGGGTGATCTCACCGCCAAAGATAGCTTCTGGCAAACCCTACGTTTTGTGCCATTTTTTGGTGTGGCCTGTTGGTTACTCTTTGACCACCGTTCTTCCTAAAACCTCTTTACTCAGCCTCAATTTGAACGCTTAAGTTGGGGTTGAGACCGCTAATCAATGCCCTTAAAATGAGCTTAAGGAAAGTAAGATTATCATAAGCTAAACCGCTAAAATGTAGAGAAAATAAAGATTTGCGCGATCGCCGATTATGGAAACATCCCTGGCTAGCCTTGGCCCTTTTTCCGTCCCTGCGGACAATCCGGACATTCTGAGTCAACTCCTTGAGAACCAAAAATCGCCCCATACCTGGCGGGCCTACAAAAAAGATATTCGTGATTTTTTTCGGTTTGTGGCCGATGCCAACGAACCCACACCGATCCTGGTCGAAGCCTTTCTGAATCTGGAGCAACCCCAGGCCCTCGCCCTCGTCTTGCGCTACAAAAATCATCTACGGGATGTCCGCTGCCTCAAGGAAGCCACCATTAATCGTCGTCTTGCCGCCCTCAAAGCATTGGTGCGTTTGGCGAATCAGTTGGGGCAATGTCGCTATACCCTCGGTGGCATCAAAGGAGAAAAGGTCAGTCGCTATCGAGATACCACTGGGATTTCACAAACTGTTTATCGACAAATTTTAAAAATTCCTAACCAGAAGACCATTAAGGGCAAACGTGATTACGCTATTTTGAGATTGCTTTGGGATAATGCGCTGCGGCGTAATGAAATTGTCCAAACCAACTTAGAAGATTTAGACCTCGAACGGCGATCGCTCGCAATTTTGGGCAAGGGAAAAGGTCGCCAAAAACAGTGGGTAACACTCTCTGTCGCAACGGTTGCAGCTCTAAAGGCGTGGTTAGCCGTCCGCCCTGGATCCAAAAGTAAAATTCAACCCTTATTTATTGCCCTTGATCGTGCTCACAGGGGCCACCGTCTCACGGGGACGGCTATTTACCAGTTAGTCCGGAACACAGCCAAGGCCGCAGGCGTCACAAAACTATTATCACCCCACCGCGTTCGTCACTCTGGGATTACGGCGGCCCTTGATGCGACCAATGGAGACGTGCGTAAGGTGCAAAAATTTTCTCGTCATGCCGACCTCAATACCTTGATGATTTATGATGACAACCGCAGGGATGTCCAAGGGGAAATTACAGATCTCTTGGCGAATTTGATCTAGGGGCTTTTTGATCCAGAAAAGCAAAAACAAACCCATTGCGCTGTGATGAATATCAGTATCTATCGTACTCAAAGAGCTTTGACTCAACATGGTTAGAAGATTTAATTTGAAGATTATGAATCAGGCTCATTTTTTGCGTTTTTGTTTCGCTAACCGACTGATCTTGAAGGTCTTTGTGGGGTTAGCCATTGGTGCTTCGAGTTTATTGCTCGTGGAAATTCCCCTGGGACGAGCCCAAAGCGCTGCTGATTTGCTGCCTGATGTACCCCAAGAACAGCCATTGAGTGAGGCTGAAAAATCTCTAGAGGAAGGTCTTATCGCCCTTGCCCAAGGTCAATATGAGCAGGCGATCGCCGCTTTTGATCAAGCGATTCAACGGGATCCAAATTTTGTTGAAGCTTACAATAACCGGGGGATTGCCTACGGAGAATTAGAGCAATACGAACAGGCGATCGCTGACTTTAATCGTGCCCTTGTTTTAGATCCAAATTCTGCAGCCTCTTATTTTGGTCGGGGAACCGTCTCCCATAAACTTGGCCAGGCACAACAAGCCTATGACGACTTGACCCAGGCGATTACGCTCATGCCTGAGTGGGTTGATCCTTACATCAACCGTGGCTTGATCTTAACCAATGCCGGCCTACGGGAAGAAGCGCTTCAGGATTTTAGCCAGGCACTCCGCCTCGATCCCCAAAATGTCATTGCTTTAATCAACCGGTCTAGTTTGTATGTACGGACGGGCGAATATGAAAAAGCACTCCAGGATGCGAATGTTCTTATTGATCTCAATGAGGGACTTGCCGTTGCTTACAACAATCGCGGTATTGCCTTGGCCGGTCTGGGGCAAAATCAAGAGGCCCGTCAAGATCTAGAGAAGGCGATCGCGATTTTTGATGCCCAAGGAGATATGGAGGGCAAACGACGGGCAGAAACTTTTGTGCGGGTGTTATTCCAGTAAACAAAGAGCGAGCTTCATTTGTGAAAATCTAAGTATGGCTTAACTTTAGTCGGCTAGATCGGGAAAGACTTCTCGCACCGAAGGGTGGACTAAACGCCGCTCGGCAATATTTAATCCTTGGGCGATCGCCGGATTTTGTTTAATCGCTCCCAGACTTTGATTAGCCAGTTGGAGAACGTAGGGCAAAGTGCTGTTATTGAGGGCTTGGGTTGCTGTCCAGGGTACGGCCCCCGGCATATTGGGCACCCCAAAATGGACAACTCCTTCTTCGAGATAGGTGGGGGCACTGTGACTGGTGGGCCGCAGGGTTTCGATGCAGCCCCCTTGGTCTACAGCCACGTCAATAATGACAGAACCCCGTTTCATCTGTCTGACTGCGGCACGGGACACTAAAATTGGTGCACGTTTGCCCGGTAAAAGCACGGCCCCAATCACCAGATCGGCGAGGGGTAACCAGCGTTGAATTTGGGTCGGTGTGCTGTAGAGTAGCTCCACTCGGGAGCCAAATAGCGCTTCTAAATCACTGAGGCGATCGACGTTAATGTCGAGGATCTGTACCTGGGCCCCAAGACCCACGGCCATTTTTGCCGCTTCGGTGCCGACAGTCCCCCCACCAAGAATCATCACCCGACCCGGCCCAACGCCAGGGACACCTCCGAGTAAAACGCCTCTGCCGCCCTGCTGTTTTTCGAGATAGCGCGCCCCAAACTGCACGGCCAAGCGCCCAGCAATGACACTCATCGGCGCAAGGAGTGGTAAATGACCTTTGCCGTCGGTGACCGTTTCGTAGGCGATCGCCGTCACGCCCGATTGCATTAAATTTTCTGTGAGCTGGCGATCAGCGGCTAAATGGAGATAGGTAAATAGGATTTGGCCAGGGCGCAACGAGCCATATTCTGAGGGAAGCGGTTCTTTCACCTTAACGACCATGTCTTGTTCCCAGGCGATCGCCGCCGTAGAAACAATTTCGGCTCCGGCCTGTTGGTATTCCGCATCCGTAAATCCAGAACCGAGGCCCGCCCCCGTTTCAATAAAAATATGATGACCCGCACTAGTGAGGACTTGTACACTGCTCGGTGACAAACCAACCCGAAATTCTTGGTCTTTGATTTCCTTGGGGACACCGATTTTCATCCTCAACGCCTCTATGTTTTGTCTTAGGATCTGTACCTTTCATTTAAGGACTTTTTTGAGGCCCTGTCAGCACCTACTCCCCAAACGACACAAATTCAACTTTTATCTTGTCTCATTACATAAAACTACTCAATTAGTTTAGACAAAATGGCATTGATTCAGACTCTGGGCAGAAGGAACCAGAGCAAGATGGCACAATAAACCTCAATATCTTCTACGGTAAAATTTTTTAGATGTCCCATTCGATCTCGGCCTTGATTGAAGCGCTACAACAGCCAGCGATATATCCCCACCCGACCCAGGAGGCGATCGCCTTAGTGCAAACCCATGTGTCCTACGTGTTTTTAACTGGGGACTATGCCTACAAACTGAAAAAAGCGGTTAATTTCGGCTTCTTGGATTTTTCGACCCTAGACAAGCGTCAGCATTTCTGCGAAGTAGAACTGGAGCTAAATCGTGCCCTGGCTGCTGACCTATACCTAGAAGTGCTGCCCATTACCTATGACGGCCAAACCTATGCTTTTAATGGGGCAGGGGAAGTGGTGGAATATGCGGTAAAAATGCGTCAATTCCCCCAGGAAAATCTATTGAGTGAGATGTTTACAGCGGGCACCCTCACCGAAGATCACATGGTGCAACTGGGAAAAGTTGTCGCTGATTTCCATCAACGGGCGACCACCAACGACTACATCCTGAGCTTTGGGGAAATTGCCAAAATCCGTCAGGCCATTGATGAAAACTACGCCCAAACGGTCAAATATATTGGCACTGTCCAAACCCAAGACCGCTTCGAGCAAACCAAACAATTTACAGATAATTTCTTTGCTAGCCGGGAGGAAATTTTTGCTAAACGTCGCCGCGAAGCAAAAATCAAAGAATGCCATGGTGATCTGCACCTGCGCAATATTTGTTTTTGGCAGGATCAGATTCAACTATTTGACCGCATCGAATTTAATGAGCCTTTCCGGTTTGTGGATACGATGTATGACGTGGCTTTTACGGTGATGGATTTAGATGCGCGGGGGGCCAGGGAGCTGGGGAATGCTTTTCTTAATACCTATGTCGAACGTACTGGAGATTGGGAAGGACTCCAGGTTTTGCCCCTCTACCTGAGTCGCCAGGCCTATGTTCGGGCAAAAGTGACTTCATTTCTTTTAGATGATCCGGCGATCGCCTCTGAAGCAAAAATCCAGGCTACGGCGATCGCATCAGATTACTACGATCTAGCTTGGCGCTATACCCAACGCCCCCAGGGAAAAGTGATTGTAATGTGCGGTTTATCCGGTGCTGGCAAGTCAACGGTGGCCCGGGCGGCAGCTCGCCAATGGAATGGAATTCAACTGCGCTCCGATGCTGTGCGTAAACATTTAGCAGGCTTATCTTTAGAAGCAAAAGGCGATGACCGCCTCTACAGTGAAGCGATGAATGAACAAACCTATGTTCGCCTACAAGAGCTTGGTTTACTGTTGGCAAAACAGGGTTTTACCGTCATCCTCGATGCCAAATATGACAAACTTGTCTATCGTAAAAATGTGATTAAAGCTTGTGCTGACCAGGACATTCCCCTGGAAATTTTCCACTGCCAGGCACCGTTGCCAATTTTGGCCCAGCGGTTAACGACCCGCACCAACGATATTTCCGATGCGACAGCCGATCTGCTCACGAGCCAACAGGAACATTTTGAATCCTTTATCCCAGAGGAACATCCCCTGGTTAAAACCCTGGATACCACCCAGACTCCCGCCGCAATTATGGCCCAACTGACGGAGGAACCTGTTTAAGCCAAAGCAACTGCTGAGAGAAAGGAAAAAGGCGATCGCCAGCTTGGGTTGAAATATTACGAAAAGTTAACACTTCCGCATATTTCTCTCTCACCCCGTAACAAATCCCACGGAAACCCTGGGTTATTTCCCCAAAATAATAGTTATAAATACTCATTGACTATTTCGAGTAAGGAGTAAAAACCATGCAAACAGCAGGACAAATGACCTGGAGCCCCAATGGTGGCGCATCGGAAGGGGTACTACACCTTAGGTTAAAAGCCTTTGATCCCTGGCGTCCTTACACGGAGTTCCCGGAATTTTACAAACCCGATTTCCCGTCCACCTCTGCGGGGTACGCCACCTTTCTTTCCCTCATTCGCAATCAGTGGCAGTACGTGAAGTAGGGCCGCGCCTGGGTGAGGCGATCGCCCTTGCCTTGCCCAGGATTACAAGAAAATGTAACAATATATAAACTAAGCATTGACATTTGCCGCAGCTCTCGAAGCTCTTCGCCCATGAATTTACTTGCGACTTCGCCCAGTGCCAGCACCGCCTTTTTTCAGCGCTCTGCCGGTCGGTGGCATTCCCAGCGCCGCTACTACACCCTCAACAGTGACCAGGAACCCCTGGAAGCCATTTCAGCAATCGAAGTCGTCTTTTTGCCCGCCGAGCATCCCCACCTCAAACCTTTGGCGATCGCCCACCACCTTTCCCCTGATCAGGCCTTTCAATGTGGGGCGAAAGTTACTTGGGAAAGCACCTATACCAATGTGCAGCGCAAACCCCTAAAGGGAGAGACGATCTTTGGGATTCGGGATCAGTTGATGTACCGCGACCGTGGTTTTTCGACAACAGCCCCGATTGTGGCCGAATTTGAATTGATTCAACCCCATGTGATGCGACTCCAGACTGCCTACGACGGCGCCAGTTTTGAAGAAGAAATTAAATTTGTTGGGGATAAACACCGCACACGCCAAACTATTACTTCCCGTGCGGGACAAGAACTGATGATCGCGCAATATTTAGAAACGCGTCTTTAGGAATCCTAAATTTGCCGTTTTAGAAAATCTCCCTTGCATAAAAATATCCGTGTCGGGTGTATGTCACGGATTGTTTAGGTTTATCGGTATCGCTAAAAATTGCAAAAATTCCCGCTTACACTGAGAAGAGTGGAGGCCTCAAGCCCGCAGCGGCAAAGGAGAGAGTTATGGCGATCGCCACGATCAATCCCACGACCGGAGAAATATGTCAGCGTTTTAAAGCCCTGACCCCAGCAGAAATTGACGCAAAATTAGCCAAGGCCCAGGAAGCATTTCAAGCATATCGGCGCACCAGTTTTAGCCAACGGCGACAGTGGCTCGAAAATACAGCGGCCATCCTCGAACGGGACGCCAGTAAGTTTGCGGAGATTATGACCACTGAGATGGGGAAAACCCATAAAAGTGCGATCGCCGAAGCCGAAAAATCTGCTTTAGTCTGTCGCTACTATGCCGAACATGGTGAACAGTTTTTGGCTAACGAATACACAGAAACCCAGGCCACAGAAAGTTATGTGTGCTATCAGCCCTTGGGCATTCTGCTCGCGGTGATGCCGTGGAATTTTCCCTTCTGGCAAGTTTTCCGTTTTGCCGCCCCAGCATTAATGGCCGGGAATGTGGCGGTGTTAAAACATGCGTCCAATGTGCCCCAGTGCGCCCTGGCGGTGGAAGCGATTTTAGAGGCGGCAGGATTTCCGGAAGGAGTATTTCAAACCTTGCTAATTGGCGCGTCCCAGGTAGAGCAGGTGATTAAAGATCCCCGGGTGAAGGCCGCTACTTTGACAGGCAGCGAACCAGCGGGGGCGAGTTTAGCCAGTCTAGCGGGCCAGGAAATCAAACCGACGCTGTTGGAACTGGGTGGCAGTGATCCCTTTGTGGTCTTTCCGTCGGCGGATCTTGATGAAGCAG
The DNA here is from genome assembly GCF_963876085.1 of Synechococcus sp. BDU 130192. Lineage (NCBI taxonomy): Bacteria > Bacillati > Cyanobacteriota > Cyanophyceae > Synechococcales > Synechococcaceae > Synechococcus > Synechococcus sp. BDU 130192. Next base: position 12,765 of record NZ_CAWNNO010000017.1, read on the forward strand.
TCGAGGTCGGTACTGTAGCCCGTACGATGAACAATGGTCAATCTTGTATTGCCGCGAAACGATTTATTCTCCACGAGGTGATCGCCGCCGAATTTCTCGAAAAACTCCAGCTCAAATTTGCCAGTCTCAAGATTGGCGATCCCATGGCACCGGAGACGGATATCGGCCCCTTGGCAACGGAGGGCATCTTGCAGGATATCAGCCGCCAAGTGGATCAAGCGGTGGCCGCTGGAGCCAAAATTTTGTTGGGCGGGCGACCCCTAGACCGCGCCGGTTATTTTTATCCGCCGACCATTTTGACAGAGATTCCCCCAGGGGCAAAGATTCTCCAGGAGGAACTGTTTGCGCCGGTGGCGATGGTCTTTACGGTTAAAGATCTCGATCAGGCGATCGCCCTCGCCAATGATATTCCCTTTGGTTTAGGGGCCAGCGCCTGGACAAATGATCCGGCAGAACAACAACGCTTTATTCAAGAGCTCGATGCTGGGGCCGTTTTTATCAATGGCATGGTGAAATCTGACCCCCGCCTCCCCTTTGGTGGGACGAAACGCTCTGGTTATGGGCGAGAATTGGGCCTCGCTGGGATTCGCACCTTTGTGAATGCCAAAACGGTGTGGCTAAAATAACCCCCCGACTTTATCCCAACGATTTTGGTGCCTGAGGAGGCGATCGCCCGTGAATACTGCAGAATTATTGATCCGATGTCTAGAAAATGAAGGGGTGGAGTATATTTTTGGGCTGCCGGGGGAAGAAAATCTCCATATCCTCGAAGCCCTTAAGGAGTCTCCCATCCGCTTTATCACCGTCCGCCATGAACAAGGTGCCGCTTTTATGGCCGATGTATACGGTCGTTTAACCGGAAAAGCGGGGGTTTGTCTGTCTACCCTGGGGCCTGGGGCTACCAATCTAATGACCGGGGTTGCCGATGCGAACCTCGATGGGGCTCCCCTGATTGCGATTACAGGGCAGGTGGGTACCG
>NZ_CAWNNO010000017.1:13771-21852 GCF_963876085.1 Synechococcus sp. BDU 130192
CGCATGCACATTGAATCCCACCAATATCTTGATCTGGTGGCGATGTTTGCCCCCGTCACCAAGTGGAATAAACAAATTGTCCGGCCGAACACGACCCCGGAGGTGGTACGTCGTGCCTTTAAAATTGCCCAGCAGGAAAAACCAGGGGCCGTACACATCGACCTCCCTGAAAATATTGCGGCGATGCCCGTAGAAGGTCAGCCCCTCCAGCGGGATGGTCGTGAAAAAATCTATGCTTCAAGCCGGAGTTTAAACCGGGCTGCCGAGGCGATCGCCCATGCCAAGAGTCCTTTAATTCTGGTGGGTAATGGCATTATTCGCGCCGATGCCGCCGAAGCCCTCACCGATTTTGCCACCCAGCTGAATATTCCCGTGGTCAACACCTTTATGGGCAAAGGGGCAATTCCCTACACCCATCCCCTGTCCCTGTGGACGGTGGGACTCCAACAGCGCGATTTTGTCACCTGTGCCTTTGAACAGAGCGATTTAGTAATTGCAGTGGGCTACGATCTGATCGAATATTCCCCCAAACGCTGGAACCCAGAGGGAACGACCCCAATTATCCACATTGGTGAAGTGGCTGCCGAAATTGACAGTAGTTATATTCCCCTCACAGAAGTTGTCGGCGACATTGGTGATGCCTTAAATGAAATCCGTAAACGCACAGACCGTGAGGGCAAAACCGCGCCAAAATTTCTCAATGTTCGGGCTGAGATTCGGGAGGACTATGAACGCCACGGCACCGATGCTAGTTTTCCGGTCAAACCCCAAAAAATCATCTACGATCTCCGCCAAGTGATGGCCCCAGAGGATATCGTCATTTCCGATGTGGGGGCCCACAAAATGTGGATGGCCCGCCATTACCATTGCGATCGCCCCAATACTTGCCTGATTTCCAATGGATTTGCGGCGATGGGCATTGCGATTCCCGGGGCTGTGGCGGCTAAATTAGTCCACCCAGAAAAAAATGTCGTGGCTGTCACGGGGGACGGGGGATTTATGATGAACTGCCAGGAGCTCGAAACGGCCCTGCGCATTGGGGCGAATTTTGTCACCCTAATTTTTAACGACGGTGGCTATGGTTTGATCGGTTGGAAACAGATTAACCAGTTCGGCGCACCAGCTTTTGTGGAGTTTGGCAATCCCGATTTTGTGCAGTTTGCCGAAAGTATGGGCCTCAAGGGTTATCGGATTACTGCCGCCGCCGACCTTGTGCCGACCTTAAAAGAAGCCCTAGCCCAGGATGTGCCAGCGGTGATCGATTGCCCCGTGGACTACAGCGAAAATGTGAAATTCTCCCAAAAATCAGGGGATTTAATCTGTCGCATGTAACAGGGTGTCGTACTGGGGATGGAGTTCTACCACGCGACCCACAATGGCGATCGCCGGCGCAGAAAAGCCCGTTGCTTCGACTTTTTGGACAATGTCCCCAAGATTACCCAGAAGTTCTTCTTGATCCGGGCGCGTTCCCCAACGAATTAGAGCAATAGGAGTGTCTGTGGTTAAGCCCCCTGCGAGGAGCTGGGGAATAATTTGGGGCAGATTGTGGATGCCCATGTAGATCACGAGGGTCTCAGAACCCTGGGCGATTGCCTGCCAATTAACCTGGGGTCGATACTTGCCAGCGGCCTCATGGCCTGTGACAAAGGTTGCCGAACAACTATAACCACGGCTGGTGAGGGGAATGCCACAGTAGGCGGGAGCGGCAATGCCAGAGGTAATGCCTGGGACAATTTCGACGGGAATATTTGCGGCTTGGAGATCGGCCATTTCTTCGCCGCCTCGCCCAAAAACAAACGGATCGCCCCCTTTCAAGCGCACCACAATGGCAAATTCCTGGGCTTTTTCGATCAAAATTTTTGTGGTTTCTTCCTGGGGGAGTGAATGTCTACCCCGGCGTTTCCCCGCATGGATCCGTTCGGCCTGGGGATTGATCATCGCCAAAATTGGCTCACTGACCAAGGCATCATAAACAACCACATCAGCCATTTCGAGGAGGGTTTTGCCCTTTAGGGTAAAGAGGCCAGGATCACCGGGGCCTGCCCCAACAAGGTAAACTTTGCCGACTGGAGTGCTAGGGGTCATGGAATTTGCCATGGAGGAGGGGTTCAGGGAAAAAATAAATTTAAGGGAAATGGCTGAGGAGCCGTAAGGTATCCCAGATTAACACGGGCAATTTTTTTTTCTGTATCTTTGGTTGCCCTTTCTAAAGAAATACTTAATTTTTCCCTTGACAAGGCGATCGCCCCTTTCGTTTTCCGCCAAAAAATCCCTAAAAATCTAAAAATAAGGAGCCATGGCCCCAACGAAAAACCATGACGCCCCATTTACCCTAGGCTCGCTCCTGCTTCTGGGGATTAGACCGGATTTGCTGGAGCAATAGTTCCAATTCCGCTTGGATCGAGAGATATTTTACCCGGGTATCTAGGGGTAGTGTATTAGCGGCTTTATCCTGGACTGTACATTGACTCATGGTTTGATCTAAAGCAATTTTAAAATGGCGTTTATTAAGAGAATGAGTATATTAACTTAAAATTCCCCACCGTCAGGGAGAAATTTTCGCACAAGGAGAGAGAAGGGCAGCATAAAATAGTGTATTGCTGGATAATCTGCATGATTCATCCCCCATTGCCAGGATTTGAGGATACATTTTGCTGCTATCAAAAGGTTTAGAGATTGAAATCTACACAGGCACCCCCACCGGAGAAATTATCGGCCTCTCCGATCAAGTGGTAAAGGCCCTCGAAGGCTTTGTGCGGGAACCCGATAATCGCAATGTCGAATACACCACGCCCCCTTGTTGCAGCTATGAAAGTTTGCTCTGTGCAATTTTGCAGCCCCGACTGCAACTGCGTCAGTTTTTGAAAACCCTGGGGAACTACACCCTCATTCCTGGCAGTACCCTCTCTCTCGGTGATGCGAGTCGCTTTTTTCGCTCGGATCCCCAAAATCCCTACCATGCCTATATTGAACAGACCTATGGCACCGATGTGGTGACGGCCAGTGTCCACATTAATATTGGCATTGAGGATCCAGAAATTTTGATGCGGGCCTGTCGGTTAATGCGCCTCGAAGCCCCGTTAATCCTGGCGCTAAGTGCGGCCTCGCCGTTTCTAGATGGTCGCGTGACGGGTTCCCATTCCCGCCGCTGGCAAGTGTTCCCGAAAACCCCGGCCCAGGTGCCCCTATTTACCAGCCATCAACATTTTATTGATTGGACTAATGAGCAACTCCGCCTGGGGACGATGCAAAATGTCCGACATTTGTGGTCTTCGGTGCGTCCCAATGGCGATCGCCGTCCCTACTCCTTAAACCGCTTGGAATTGAGAATTTGTGATTTGGTGATCCATCCCCTGCAATTGCTGGCCATTGTCGCCTTCGTCGAAGCAAGAATTCAACAGCTTTTGGCCCAGCCCCACCTCGACCCCCTCAAATCGAGTCAGTTAAACCCAGCCCACCTCTTGGAAATTACCGATGCCAATGAGCAACTGGCGGCCCAATCTAGCCTAGAGGCGACCCTCTATCACTGGCGCACAGGCCAGCCGATCCAATCCACCGCTTGGATCCAAGAAATTTACACAGAAGTCTATCCCTTTGCGAAACAGGCGGGATTTGCTTGTTTTCTCAGCCCGTTGCAAAAGTTACTCCGGGAGGGGAATCAGGCTCAACAATGGCTCCAGGCCCATCGTCAAGGTCAACCTTTAGAGATGATTATCCAAAAGGCGATCGCCGAAGCCGAAACCCTCGATCAAGAATTAGCCCAATATTTGTGCGAACCCGCTGCCCTTGTGGCCTAGGTGCTTGAATGGGTATCTTTAACTGTTTGTAAGACTTTGTTTATTAATCTGCGCCGATGCCCCAACTGGTTCTTGTTCACCCCCAAATTCCCCCCAATACAGGTAATATTGCCCGCACCTGTGCGGCGACCGATACGGAATTACACCTCGTCGGCCCCCTAGGTTTTGAAATTGGCGATCGCCACCTAAAACGCGCCGGCCTAGATTACTGGCCCCATGTCAAACTTTCTTTCTATCCCGACCTTGAGCATTTCCTCCAGGCCCAGGCCACCAGAGGGGGGCGTCTCCTGGGTTACAGCGTCCGGGGCACGAGCCAATACACAGAATTCACCTACCAAGATGATGACTGGTTGCTATTTGGTAGCGAAACCCAAGGCCTCCCCGCAGAACTGCTCCAACGCTGCGATGCAACCCTAACTATTCCTATCAATAAGACCCATGTTCGGAGCCTTAATCTTTCCGTGAGTGCAGCGGTGGGTCTCTTTGAAGTGCGGCGTCAATTAGGGCTTTAGTTTTCCCCGATAAGATATTTCTATCACCGCCCCCCCGTAGTGCGCCGAAAACATTAACAGATCTCCCCTGAATCGGTGGAGATTTTATTCTTTTAAAACAAAAATACTATCGCTAAATGTGCACTTAGAAAGCCTAAAAAGCTTATGCAATAGGTGTCTTGGCTAGAGAAGCTGTCAAAACCGAAAAAATATGCTAGGCGATCGCCAGTGGGGAAAAGTGCAACTAAATATTAACTGAAATCACCCTTGTTCTGTATCCTGGACTACCCATTGATCCCAGTGTTTTTCCCCCAGAAAAATCAAAATATATCAACCCAGACTTGTTAAAAAGAAGAAACCAGGGTAACCTTTCCTAGACATTCACCAAATGTCCAATTCAAGTGATCTCAATCACGAGAAGTCGGTAGAATTGTTACTTCAATTGTTTCAGTTGAAGCAGAATGAAACCACTGCTCGACACAAGTAGGAGGTTGTTTTTGAAGGACGTATCCCAAAAGCACCGCATTGTATCCCCTGAAGGTACTGCAGCTTTGGCAACGTCGGTAAAGTCGAACCAAGCGTCTGTTTTCCCATCAGCCTGCTCCCCCTGGAGTCTTGTTGGTTTTCTGGAAAACGTGCCTCACTTCTCACATTTTTTGTCTTCCCATTGAGGGCTACGAAAAATTTCACCGATTTCGGTGTTGACCACAGAAGTAACGGCTTTGCCCAATTCACGAACAGACCGTCTTTTTTCCCAAGGAGAAACATTTATGATTCCTGCTCCAGTTACTTTAGCAACGGCTCCGGAGGTCGAATCCCCCCAACTCGTCGCTGCTGTAAGTTCAAATTCTGTCAGTAGGGTTGAGCCTGAACTACCCGCCATCAAGCACATTGTTGCTGAAGCTGATACGTTTTGGTCCATTGCTCAACGGTATGGCGTGGCCCCTGAGGCGATCGCCACCTTAAACGATCTCACTGTCGAAAGTACTCTAGTGGTTGGGCAAGCACTAAAAATTCCGGCCCCTTCCCAACAACCGATCGCCCGTTATGAGATTGACTCTCCGGCGATCGCCCCCAGCGAGCAACCCACGCTCCCCAAGCCCAGCGTCGAAGTTGCCGCCCTTGAGCTTCCTTCCCAAGCCCTCATGGATGCCGATTCTGCCCGCCTTGAGGCCGACGCACCTACCGCTACATTACGCGCCGAACAGGACAAACTCGTCGAAAGTATTCAAGCCCTAAAAAGCCAGCCTGTGGAAAAGGTGATTTTTGAGGCCAAAACAGAGGCACCTCAACCCGAAACCTTGGTTAGCTCCACTGCTTTGACTCCCCAGGCACCCACCGCTGCCCCCAAGGGCGTTGTCACAATTCCTGTACCGAAACCCCAGGACTTCAGTGCGCCCACGGCCAAAGCGGAACCCACACCGGAAACCTTAATCGCTAATAATGCGGTTTCTAGCCCCCAGCGTTTACCGGAACCCCCCCAGCTCCAATCTCCTACCCCTGAATTGGTATTGGAAGCGAAAAAAGAAGAAAAAGCAGAACAGGCCCGCTCTGTCACCCTGATTGTTCCGCCAGCCCAGAGCAATGCTTCAACGCCTCTGGTGCGTCCCCAGGAAAAGGCCGCTACCCCAGCAGCCCCAGCGGAAGTCTTGGTTGCAGCAAATACCAACGCCGTGCCCAAAACCCATGTGGTTCGTCCAGGGGAAACTTTATACGCGATCGCCCGTCGTTATGGCATCTCAGGGCGTGAATTGATTGCCGCTAATAAGCTGCTCAATCCCAACGTAATCTACGTCAACCAAAAGCTAGCGATTCCGGCTCGCGCCCAGCAACCCCAGCCCCAAAAAGAATTTGTGGCCCTTGTTCCCCAAATGGAGGTAACCCAAGGCGTGAATCGTAATAGTGCAACCCTAGCGAATGCCGTTTCTCTGCCGCAGCCCAAATTACAGGCAGAAACTGGTTCTGTAACCGCACCGGACAGCGACCGAATCACCACGGAAGCCGCCGTAGAAAAGCTTAAAACTGACATCGCGCGGCTACGTCGGGAATATCAACAGCAATCAACGCCCATTGCCCTCAAGGTTCCGGCTCCCAATGTCGAATTCGCCAGCAATGAGCGCGCTGCGGCCCCGGCCCCGGTAGTTAACCCAGAATGGCAAGGACAACCTGAGCCTTCTGCTGCGGCCCCCCGCACCGTGGAAGTGCCCGAAGCACCCCAGGAAATTGCAGCGGCTTCTCCTGGCAACGTCGCCAACTACAACGCGCTTCTGCGTCTCTCTGTTGGTGAAACCGTGAGCCCGGATCTGCCTCCCCTGGCCTCTCCCGATGAATATTTACCGGGCGCTGAAATCTTCAATGGTTATATTTGGCCGGCGAAAGGAACCTTTACCTCTGGTTATGGCCCCCGCTGGGGTCGGATGCACCGGGGGATTGATATCGCTGCTCCCACAGGCACCCCCATTTTTGCGGCGGCCAGTGGTGAAGTGATTACGGCTGGCTGGAACTCTGGTGGTTATGGCAACCTCGTCAAGATCCGCCACGGTGATGGCAGTGTCACGCTATATGCCCACAATAGCCGGATCATGGTACGCAAAGGCCAACAGGTCAAGCAAGGCCAACAAATTGCAGCCATGGGTAGCACTGGTTTTAGCACTGGCCCACACCTCCATTTTGAGATTCATCCGAAGGGTCAGGGAGCAGTTAACCCGATGGCCTTCTTGCCGAAGCGTTAGGGCAAAATATTTAACTTTTAAGTTCAATACATTGATTTAAGAGAGGGAGTCTTTCCCTCTTTTTTTGTGACTATGGGCAAAGCAATCTCGCGGGAAGCACCTTTTAAAATGGGAACGACGAAGTTATTTATCCAGTGTTTTTGTGATGTCCCCACTCCAAACAGAAACGGTTCAAATTCCCAATGGTGATCTGCAGATTGCGGCTTACTTGAGCTATCCAGTTAGTGCGGAACCCTTGCCCGCTGTGATTGTGGTGCAGGAAATTTTTGGGGTTAATGGCCACATTCGTGATGTCACTGACCGCATTGCCCGCTTGGGTTATGTGGCGATCGCCCCGGCAATTTATCAACGGTTGGCCCCAGGATTTGAAACAGGGTACACTCCAGAAGACGTGAAAGTCGGACGGCAATATAAAGAACAGACTAAGGCCACAGAACTGCTTAGTGATCTCCAGGCAACCATTGATTATCTTTACGGTCGGCCCCAGGTAAAGCCCACGGGGGTTGGTAGCATTGGTTTTTGCTTTGGTGGTCATGTGGTCTATCTCGGAGCGACTCTGCCGGAGATTAAGGCAACAGCGTCTTTTTATGGTGCTGGGATTACCACCTGGTGTCCTGGGGAAGCAATCCAGACAACCCTGGACTATACTCCTGAAATCCAAGGCAAACTCTACGGTTTCTTTGGGATGGCCGATGCGTCGATTCCGGCGGCTCAAGTAGATCAGATCGAGACGGCTTTAAAAACGCACCAAGTCGAGCACAAGATTTTTCGCTATGAAGGGGCAGGCCATGGCTTCTTTTGCGATCGCCGTGCCAGTTACAATGAACAGGCCGCCCAAGCAGCATGGCAAGAGGTACAGACCCTCTTTGCTGAAACCCTCTAAATTTTTTATTTTTGTCTAACCCCAATGACCCAGATGCCGACCGACGACCCTACAATTCAGCTTGATCAATTTCTGAAAATTATGAACCTTGTGGCGACGGGGGGCCAGGCCAAAATGGTCATCCAGGGGGGCTTCGTGGAGGTCAATGGAGAAACAGAAACCCGCCGCAAACGGAAAT
>NZ_CAWNNO010000018.1:0-20023 GCF_963876085.1 Synechococcus sp. BDU 130192
CCAGGGTGAATTTGCCACTGGTCAATACCAAGAGATCATGAACAAAGCGAGTTGTTTGAGCTTGGTCTCTAATGCTGTGCTTTATTGGAATACCCTCAAGATTAACGACATTGTTGAGGAGCTTCGTTCCCAGGGTGAGGTGATTGATGATGAAACTCTCTCCCATATCTCCCTGCTCCCCTTTAGGCACCTTGTTCCCCATGGAACTTATTTTACTGGCCTCCTCTAGAACCCCTATTCTTTCGTTAAAACTTTCTAAAAAGGTCGATCCTCAAAACTCTTTCTATACAAGGTTTTCAAACGATATTTTTTCTATAACCGTAGGTTTTTGTCGAGATGCGCCCTCTAGTCCTAGTAGTGAATATTGAGTTGTTGTCGTACTCTAAATTGGGCAGGCTGATGGATAGTCCGCAATGCTTTGTATGCTTTGAATTCATTGGGGACGAGATAAACTGCGACACGAAACACATTACCCTGACGATTTTCGAGACGTAAAACAACATCGATCAAGAGCAGATCCCAATAAGTAAAAGGATCGTCCATGTCATGGTGATTATAGATTGCTCGAAGCAACTCACGCCCCATGTGAGACTCGAGGAGTTGTTTCACTCGGGGAAAACGGATATCTGCACTCGGTTTTTCTAAAACTTGGAGTCGTGCGGCGATGCTGCGGAACTGTAAACTGAGCAGTGACATTAGGTTGTTTCTCCTTCAAAACATTCACTTTTAGATACGAGAATCCTTAGGATTCACGTATAGTGTTGCTTTGAAACGAAGAACAGTTGATTAGGTCATCTGCTTAGGCGGCGGCTTGAACGACAATTTGTCCACCAACAACCATTGTAGCTCACGAGATTACAAGTTGAGCAACTGAGTTGAATGTTTGCCCTAAATGTTTACTGGGATGAGAAGTCATCGTGATGTTTCCGAGAGTTAACATCCAGGTATTTCTTTATGGGTTTCATATCGGTTTATGTGACAAAGCCGTATTGACTTACGTTTGTGGATACTTTAGTCTTGGCCAGTAAGCATGGCATAGTAGATTTCAACTAGTTATTGTTCATTTTGAATTCGATCAATCCATTTTTGTAAATTCTCAATGCAATTTACATCTGTTGGATCAAAGGTCTGGAGTCTGGAATCGGTCGTTGTAATTGCTGCAACATGCCCTTTAAGCTTACTAAAATGCTCAAGGTGTTTAGAGTCACACTTATAGTTTTGTTGATTTATTTGACTAGAATAAAGAACTAAAAAATCTTTTTTTTCTTTGTGCCTTTGAATCTGGTCCCAGCGGAGTCTTAATCCTGAAAAAGATTCAGGTTCAGCATCCAAACTAGGAAAGTCTTGGTCTAAAAGTTGTCCGTAATAATCAAGAAAAGGTTCATCGAGAAGCTGAGAGTAATCTAACCAGTAAATTCTATGAGACGCTTTTGATTTAACATATTCAGGAAGATTAGATAATAGCTTTTTTTGCTTTTCTATGCTGAAAGTATTGTTTGATTCTGAATTATATTCATGATAGAAATCAGGATATGCTAAGTTTTTTGAACAATTCCATAATATCTCATAGGCTTTTTCGTAAATACGATTACTATTGTTTTTTTCAAGGTCAATCATTTCTTTTCTGTTGAGTAGAGACACGAATCTCTTGTTATAAGAAGTATTTTTATTAGAATGCCTAAGTAGTTGAGATAAGATATATACTTTAGGACCTCTGTATTCAGTATCAGTTATTTTTAATAGATAATCAAGAATCTCAATATTATCTAATGAAAGAGAACATAAAATCCCAATTGCTTTCCCTTTATGTTTATTTGAAGTTTTTACAATTAAATCAAGTCTTTTGAATAAAGATTCATCATATCCATGGCCTAAATTGATGAGTGATTTAATAAGAACAAGCTCTATTTGATGATATCTAAACTCAATATTTTCTTGAGCTTTTCTTTTAGCCTCAATGTAATCTTGTTCACATATTTCTATATTATTTTCTTCTGAAGCATTTTTGGATGAATTATCTAGATCATTTGTTTGTTTATTTATCGTGCTCTTACGAGCAGCTCTGCGAATGTGATCTACAAAATCCGATTCATTTTTTAAAGCTGATAATTTTTTTTCAAGTAACTCTTGCGTAATTTCTGGCTTGTTGTTTTTCTCAAGCAATGATCTTACATAATCAATTGATGTTATATGTTTTTCTGATGTTGAAATTTTTCCTAGCAAATAACATATGTTTTCAATTAAGCCAATATCTTCTGTAGAAAGTAATATTTCATGTAAGCTATCATAAATTTCTTGCTCTAAGCACTTATTGGTTTTGGCACATTCAATAAGTCCATGTAAATAAGAATCATTGATTATGCACTTAACATTATCACTAGGTAAGGATATGTCCTTGAATAAATTTTTTGTATATAGATTCTCTATAGTACCTGTTTTGCTAAAATCAACAAAAGAATCAATAGCTCTTTTTAAAGATGCTTTATTATCTTCTGAGAGTGGGGATTGGGAGATTTTCTCAAAATTATTAGTAATATTTATAGAAGCTAGAGCCTCTGCGTCAGGGCCATCATCGTAATCATCAGGAATTCCAACATCTTGTCCTGGAATTAGTGAAGAAAAACAGAAAAATTTAATTATCTTAAGATAAATGTTCTTGAATCGACCTAACTTGTAGCAGGGTGAGTCTTGTTTATATTTATGATATGGCTTATCGCACAAGATATCATTACTCTTAAGTAATTCATGAGCTCTTTGAAGAGTATCATAATTATTAAGGTTATAACATTGATGAATTAATAATTTTAAATTTTCTTCAATATCAACAAGCGCTTGACTGGTCTCTGTATTGAGAGTTTCAGATTGAAGAATGTCTATAAAACATTTGGATTCTTTGACTAGTAATTGCTTTTCATCTTCAAAATCTGAAAACTTTTCTGAAAGCTTATTAATGCAAGCAATGCTAAGAGACCTGAGAAGAATTCCATTACTTTTGTCTTCTATTATTTCGGTAAGAAATTTAATCTGTTCTTCGTCTGAAGATACATAATTTTCAAAAGATTTAAACAAAATTACTAACAAAAATAAATAGTTGTTTACTGTTACATAATCTTCATAAACAAGCTGTTCCATAGTAAATGGAACCCAAGCAATAAATGATAATAAAGGCCAGAATAGTGTATGGAATATTTTAATGTTTCCTTTGGGTGAGACATTAGAAATAATTACTAAAAGGTTGAAATATACACCTACTTTTACTGTGCTGTCTAGGTTTGGATCAAAAGGAGGATTAAAAGGTTCAAAACTCTCATCAATTGGTTCGTAATATAAATCATGAATTTCAAGTACTTTTTCGACTAAATTGATGTCTTTAAAACTTTTCTTTTTCAAGATCTCGTTCTTGATAATCTTTGTGATATGAGATGAGATATCAATAAACTTTTTTTCTATGAGATTATAAACATTATTATTTTTTGAATCTTGCTCATCATCTTCATATGCGTATAGTAAATTAAGGGTCTCAATTAAAAAATCAAGTAAAATATGACTAGCCTTAACCGGATCAATCCCATTAATTAGTGACAAGAATTCCTTTTTCCAAAAATTATAGCTTGGATATGGATCTATCCACTTTGTTTGTTGTTCATCCCAATAGCCAAATACGAGACGTAATACTTGCTGAAATATAGTCTTGCTCAATGGGCTTTTTGGATATTCATTCAAACCTAACGCAGCAATTAATAAAGCATGATTTTCATAGCAATCAGACTCAAAATTACATAATTTCTTTAAAGCTTTATCCTTTTCTTCTGCATTAATATCTTCTCGTCCTATCCAAAATAAAAATACTTCTTTCCATCGCTTATTAAAGATACGATATTTTTTATTCTTAACCGGTTTATCAATATGTTCACGGGGAATAAAAAAGTCCCAGTCGTCATTTATGAGAGAAGCAAAATATTCGGCAAATGTTAAATGATAAAAAGCATAGACAGGCTGATATTGATACATACCAACTTGATTTAGCCATCCTAATTTTTTAAATTAAAGCCAATTCTTTATCAGTTACAATTCGACTAATAAACTCTTCTGTGAGAACTTGATCTGTATCAAACATTTGCACTGCAATTTTACCAAGTGCTTGATTTATCTGAAGTTGTTCATTTTTTGTAGTAGGAAATTCTCTACTTTTCCAAAGATAAACTAGACGAATAAAACATTTATATAAACTTGCTTGATTATCTGGTATATTTCCTTCTTCTTGATATGTTGCGCACAACATCACTAGACGTAATGGATTCCCCACTAAATCTATTAAACGGTAGTTATTATTGTCCTGCAATTGACTTTGAAGTGCATGTCCTTGTTCTTGATTTTTCCATGACCATTGACTAATAAATTGATTAACTTGTGCAGGAGAAAATTCTAATGTTTGGTAAACATCAAAATCAGGAAATGACTGTTTACCACTCGCTTCCCAGGTATTTAAACGACATGATAGATAGACCTGAACTGTTCCTAGCCATCCTCTTAGTTGTGTTGCTAAAGTGTATGCAGGGCGTTCACCCGACATTTCATCTAAACCGTCTAATAATAAACAGATGGATGAGTTCATCCCTGAGAACAACGCTTTAAACTCAACAACAACTTCTTTAGTACAGACTAGACTTTGAACACTAAGTGCTTCTGGCAACCAGATTTCTGTTAGATAATCACCTAGTGTTTTTCCTTCTCTTAAGAAAGATAATGAAATAAATATTGGAAATGATTTTTCAGAATCAATTAAAGCTTGAGTGATATTTTCTAACCATGTACTTTTTCCAGCACCTGGTTCGCCAGTAATAACAAGAGATTTGGAAGATTTTGAAACTATTGTAGATATAAATTCCTGATATTCAAACTCTTTTTCTATTTTTATTTCTTCTTTTATTTCTTCTGTCTGAGAATCTTCCTCTTTTACTTTTGACTCAGATTTAACTAAGCCTAGAGGAATAAAAATTGAAAGTTCCTTTTGGCGATTTTCTTCTAATAAGCCTCGTCTGGTAATGAGTCGCTCTTTTTGGAACTTAAACATATCATTACAAATCTGATGCCAATTCAAGGAATTTGGATCAATTTCTGCACGATTTTCAAGAACAGAGTCAGTATTCAGATCTAGTGAATTACAAATACTAGTTGCAATTTCATAACTTACCTCCTCTCCATTAAAGAAACGTCGCACTGTTTTTTCACTACAATTTGAATCGTTAGCAATATCCAGGTTAGTGTATTTTTTGAAATTATGATTTTGCTTTGAAGCTTTTGCCTTTTGCAATAAGATCTGGCCTTCTTCTGTTGCATGCATAACGTTTGCTCAGAGTGAGATCTCCTTAATACTACTTCAGTATTCGCCAGATGTACCGGACATTTCCGGACAGATTTTTTTGTCCGGAAATGTCCGGTATGGAAGCAGGCAAAGTTTATAAGCTTATCTCCAATGCCATTAACCACCGGTCTTCTGGAGATAACTCCATGTCAAACATCAAGCAGTCTAACCGTCGTTGGAATGTCGTTTTTGAGCCTTCTGCAGCTCAAGACTTGTCTTACTGGGAAACGGCTAACACTAAAGTCTATGCCAAGATCACTAGGCTGACTGAGGAAATCGCAAAGTCACCTTTTTCTGGCATTGGTAAACCAGAACCCTTAAAACACAATTGGGCAGGTTATTGGTCGCGCCGCATTAATCAAGAACATCGCTTAGTCTATAAAGTAACGCGTGATCTAATTTTTGTGTCTACTTGTTGCTACCATTACACTTGATTGACTGACAAAATTCTTAAAAGAGCTATCTTAATAAGGATTATTGAAAAGAAAGGAAGCCACCTTCAAATCCGATCACTACGAATTAAGCCACAGGCCATGAAGATGAAACTAAATTCTCTCGGAGAAGCCTTGAAACCTCTCAAAGAAAGGTTTCAGCAAGAAACCGATGAAAGGGAGAAGGAGAAAAGACGACAGAAGGAAGTCGGTGAAGAAAAAACAGCCAAAGAAAAGGAGTTTGACAATTTAGTTGACGAGATGTCAAAACATGGCTTCACTCATAGCAGCCAAGTATCTGCATATATTGTCCGTAATCAGCTTGGCCACAAATATAGGCATATTTCTGGCATCCTAGAGATGGAATTGGACGGTGATGTTTGGGACTTCGACGGTGGTTTTCCCACGGATATTTATGCACAACTGTGCTACAAGCTTGGGTTACAAAACCAGGGCTCGAGAGCTACGCCTGGAAGGTTTACGCCCTACGATGACATCCTTTAGCACTGCATAGGACTCTGTCACATTAACTTAGCCTAAAGGTAGCGAAGCTGCAACGAAGTGCCACGCAACTCCTGTAACTCTTATCATGTAGTCATTTCAGAAAAATTTTCATGCTAAATCTCTGCCATTCATGGCGGAGATTTACAAAGTCAAGCAGCGGCTAGATTTAAGCTTCGATCCATATCAAGGTCGAATAACCCATATGGGGGTCATGCCGAGATACATGTAAAAAAAACGTGAGTTCGGGATAAGGCGGGATAAGGGAAGAGGGATAAAGTAGTCTGGAAGTGTCCAAACGAAACCAATCTACTCACCCCATGTCTAGTCTAGAAGAACTTTTTTGTGCGAAGTAATGCGACTAGAAAGATGGCAGCGAAGGATCGGCGAGCACCATGCCAAGGTAAATATTGTCGCAATTCGTCACGGATAGCGTTAATCTGATGCATGAGGGTCTGATTGATTTTTCTCAATTTCTATCAAACCCTTTTCCCTCAAGCTTTTCAAGCTTTTGTCCTAGTAGTGAGAGTCAGTCCACAGAACGCGAACTTCTAAAGCTGAAAAGCGATCGCTTATTATCTCCCTAACCTCGACGCTCCTGCCGAGCCAAAGCCTGATCAACAAGATCCGGATTCTTCTCAAGCTGGTCTAGAAAATTGGCGATCGCCAACCCTATCTCCACCTAAAATTTTCAAGAATCTTGATTCTTTAATCTTGATTCAAGACTCTTGAGTTGAGCCTGTAAGGTCTCAGGAGAATCAATGTCCTGCCAGTTTAAGGGCATCGCCTTAAACAATTCCAATGCTGCCTGTACCCAAATTTCTTTAGGAATTTTGCTCCCGTGAAGTCGTTTACCTTGCTTAACCAGATCATCCAGCCAATCATTCACCTCAATCGGCAAGCGTAAATTAACCTTCTCCTTTTCCTCACTTTCCAAGAATCTTGATTCTTGATTCTTGATTCTTGACTTACTAGAAGCTTTGCGGGGAGTTGGTTTGACCTCTGAAGTATCCTCAGTTGTCTTGGTAAAAATGCTTTGGGAAGAGGTACTGGGGGAGAGGGGATTTTTACCGAGGGCAGAACCCTTTTTACCTAATGCCATTGCTTAACCTCCTTGGTGAAATCTTGATAGGCGATCGCCCCTTTTCCTGTGGGGTCATAATCAAAAATTGATTGGGAGTGGCTGGGTGCTTCCCGCAGTTTAACCGTCTCTGGAATTAACGTTTTAAAGACTGCATCACCAAAATGCTCTGAAAGAGAAGCCAAAACTTCCTTGCTGAGGTTATTGCGAGCATCAAAACGAGTCGCTAAGACTCCAGTCACTTGAATAGGATGATCCAAGGCAGAACGGATCAGTTCTAAGGCTCTCTCAATGGCACTAATCCCCAGCAAACCCAGATAGCTCATATCCACCGGAATGATCACCCCCTCACTCGCCATCAGTGCATTAATCGAAAAAACCCCAATATTCGGCGGACAATCAATCAATACATAATCATAATCATCCTCAATTTGGGCGATCGCCTTCCGCAGGAGCAATTCACGACCCGGCAACCCAGAGATCGGAATTTCCTCTTCTGCCATCAGGATATTAGAAGGGACAACATCTAAATTTTCTTCAATGGCGATCGCCACATCAGGAATAGTCGCATTACGCTGGAGCACATCCTTAAGCTGCTGATCCAATTCCCAAATCTCAACACCGAGGGAAGCCGACGCATTCCCTTGAGGATCAATATCAATCAATAAAACCCGTTGCTTATGGAATCGAGCTAAGCCAACCGCCAAATTGTAAGTTGTGGTTGATTTGCCGACCCCTCCCTTCATATTGAAGATAGACAGTTTGATGGTCATAGCCAAAAAGCAAGATTATTCATTCAATAATATTGAATCAAGATTAAAGAATCAAGAATCTTGAAAATTATTCATGAGAGCGACTTCTAATCCTCCGTAAAGTCATAGATTCAAGCGATTGCCTATTCTTCCGAAAATATATTCTCTAAATTCCGATAGCCACTAACCACCCGTACAATCTCAATACTGTCGTCACTCACTTGATAAAAAACGACATAGCCCATCACCGATAAACCCCGAAGATTAGGTCGAAGGTAATCATAGGATTTGCCGATGTATGGAAACCGTGCCAAATACTGACATTTCTGACCAAAGGTTTTTACGAAGCGATCGCCTGCCTCGATACTTTGGCCAAGAAAGTAATCCGAAATCTCTTGAAGATCCTTGCTAGCAGATAGCGTAATACGCAGTTGTCTCATGCAGACTCAGCCCGAGCCAGATCAACTTTATTTTGGAGCTGTGCCATGACCATATCAAAACCAATGACCTGACCAACCTCAATATCCTGCAGCCCTTCATCAACCTTGAGGCGAGTCTCCTCCAGCCATGCCAAATAATCTGGATCAAGATCTGAATTTTGCTCAGTGACCTGCTCTGCCAACAAAACTAATGCCGCATCAATGGTTTCCTCAAGGGAAGTATATTGACCTTGACGAGCCAAAGACTCAAGAATTTTACTTTGCTGTGTACTGAGGGTGATTTGCATAACATTTAGACGTTCCAGCGGTGTTCTCTCAAGATAACCCATAGATTTCTGGAAGGACAGATGCTAAAGCCAGAAAGAATTCAATAATCTTGAATTAAGAGTCTTGAAAATTATTCATGGAGGCGATCGCCCCTAGTTTCTCTTGTTACGGCCCCAAACTTGAGTCGCCCCACACCCCTAGCTTAAGTTTGGGGGACAGGAAATAAGGTGTCGTCCGCGCAAAGCGCCGATGACGGTTATCTTTCGTTATTGAAAAAGCCGCATATTGCCGCTTTACCTGTCCCCATTCAGGTTATTGCCTACCTTCCGCTCACTGCCCACCAAGTCTCATCCCGCTGTCCCAGAAAGTCCTGTTCCCGAAAGGTTACTTGCCGCCAACGTGACTGCTACTTTCTAAACCCCAATCCCCTACTGATGGGTATAGGCGGAGCGACAGGCTAGAAATAAGGATGCCGCACGATTGCGGCGTAATTACGCTTCCTTAGCCGCGAAAAGGCATTTTAGCAACACCAGTCCGCCGGAGTCCGTTAGCCCGTGTCTTTTTACGTTGGCCTCCTACGTCGGCGATCTTCGGCTGTCGGGCAGTTTTTATACGTTGGGGCCTAAGTAAGCTACGTCCCTATCCCGGCGTTTGTGGCGTGCTTTTTTTGTTTCTTGGGCGGCACGTCGCTAGTAAAGAGCAGTTTTTGGCAGTTCGGGAGGTAGGGGTGTTCGGGCTTTTTTTGCTTGGGGGGCTTTGAAGGTGCTGTGCTGTCTTGTAATTATTGTTTGGCCTTGCATAATTTATAGACAACCTTAGATGATTTTATCGCCACTCATCCTCAAAATTAGTGCAGAAAATTTTCAGGTTCCCATAAAACTCTGGACGCTTTCGGATAAAAAACAAAAAATTTTTGCACAACTCAAAAAAGGGGTTTTGGGAGGTGTGCCATTTTTGCGCCATAAGTTCGCCATAAATGCGCCAATTTTAGGCCACCACCAGAATTTTACAAACTGAAACGAGGACTTGATTCTCAATTAATAGACAGAAATGGTAAGCTATTGAGAATATGGACAAAAGTTGGCTCAAATGTGGCGCAAAATAGGACAAAAGTTAGCGTAAAAGTGGTCAGAAATTGGCGTAAACTTGTCCATTGATGAAAACGTAGCCCACCGGTCAAGCCAAGGAAATTTCCCCACACATTACACACCTCCGGAGGTTTTTCTTGGATGGGAGAGAATTCTAGCTCTCCGGGTTAAAAAAATACCTTGTTGGCATAGATAGTAAATTAATACTGTTTTGCTATCTATTGATTTTTTCTGGAGAAGACGCGGTCTTAGCTGATCGTCATTAACTGTTCTGATGTCGTTAGATTTTTGTCTACGGTTGCTAAAACCAAATCATAGTAAAGGGCTGTGGCTGCAATAAAACGATCAGCAGAGGGATTTCCATGGCGTCAGGGAAACAGAGGATATCTTTAAATTGCTCCACTTTTTCAGAAATCTGCCTTTCATTGAGCTTGAGTAAAGATGTAATATGCCTCCCCTCACAATTTTATTTTTCGCTCTGGTTTCAGTTTCTGTTGTAAACGCTGTAACTCTTGTTCTATCTGCATTTGATAGCTTTTGACATCTTTGGGAAGCCCTTGCTTTCGCCGTGCTTCGAGGGTGTTGCTCTGGTGCAGGATTTTGGTTCTGTCTTGGGGGTTTGCAGTGTAGGCGATCGCCGTATCGATCATCAGTTCGGTTAACTTTCGTCCCTGTCCTTGGGTTTTGAGGAGATAATTCCTCAGTTTGAGATACTCATTTCGGTAATGTTTTTCAGCTTCCCAAGTTAATGGGATGGCATGGTTTAAGACGTCTGAAAATCTCTCTACACCTTGCTTCACAATCAAATCATCGACGCCTTTGCCTTCGTGGGACTGCCATTTCAAAACTGAAACTTTACAGCCTGCTTCGGCTAATAATTCTCCGGTACGGACTAAATCACGGCGTACATTTTGAATCGTCCTTTGTTTGGTGTCTTGGTCAAAGGCCATGAGGATCTGTCGTCCACTTGTTGCGAATACCGCTAATTCAGGATGGAGTCTACGTTTCAGCAATTCCATGCCATCCTCTCGACTGCGATATCCCCCTGTCACACTGGGTAAGGCGATCGCCGCATAGCCTTGACTCAATACTGATTCTGCTTTTTTCTTTCCTTCCACTGGGATAATGGCAATTTCTGGGTACCAGTAAACACAGGGCCAAAAACCGCTCCTTCGTTCTTCAGTACTGGGATTGACACCGTATCTTGTATAGATTGTGTCAGCAAGTTGTTCAGGCACCCTGGGAAAGATAATGCCCTTTGGAATCCCTCTAGGTGCTTCATATTTACGGTATTGGTCGCTGCCTTTTTGCTGGGTTTTGCGCCAATCGAGACGGGGATGATCCGCTTTAAATTCCCCAAAGGTCTTTTCTGGGGGTGTGTTTCCTGGGTTTAGAGTTGGGAGACAAGTCGCATCAATGCCGCCATCAGCCCAGACGCCTCCCTCGGCAACCGTGGCATATTGATCCATCACCCGCTTCATCGGTTGGGTGACATACTGACCACTGCCTAGAGTTGCTAAATGGTCTTCCAGCAGCCGTTCATAGACATCCATCCCTGCCAATGATTCAGCATTGAGGGCAGCCACATCTGGGGCAATGCCTGATTTTTCTACTCGTTCTAACCAATGTTTTTCTTTCAGGTGTAACGGGGCTGGAGGAATTGGTAATTTAATCCCTTGTTCTTTGAGTAACTCTGATGGATTGACTTAGTTATGGGAAATGTCAGCCAGCTCACCCAGTTTCTGGGCATTGATTGTCCAGATTGTGACATCATATTTGGCGCGGGATAAAGCCACTAAAACGCTTTCGCGATTGACAGTGGGGTCATTGCCAAAACTGACGAAGACCTGTTTCGCAGTTTTACCCTGGCTGGAGTAGACGGTGCCTACCAGGGCATGGTCACAGTGGTTCAAGTCATCCAGGGAGAATTCATCCAATCTTCCCTGATCATCAACAACGCTGACTAAGCGAGTCTGGGGATCAATGCCGATGATGGTAAACTCCCGGCCATTGGTACGTTTCTGCGGGCGGTTATTCCTCGTCCACTTCAGGCGATCGCCTACGGCAATCGATAAATTATGTTTTACAAAAACCTCTGTTTTGAGGGGATATTTCAAACCCTTCATATTCAGAGTGATTTGCTCATTGAGAGTCACATCATCACCAGAGATTTGGGTGACCTGATAACGTTTGGAGCGTTTGAGGCAATTGTGGTCTTTGAGGGGAATCAAGACATCACCGACAGCATAAAAGCGGGTATGCTGCTGCTGCTTTTGCTCCTCAGTCATATTCTTCCGATTTAGAGTTTCGGTTGCATACTCCGTTTCTTGAATCCTGCCTTCTCGTTTTAAACCTTGGCGAATCTGATGAATAAGAGCATGGCGTTCCCGGTGGGTACCAGATAAAACTAATGTTTCAGCCCGTTCTGCTTCATTGAGCTTTAAATAGGCTGTGGTAATCTGTTGGGCACGGCCTTCAAGATCTGGAATTTCAGAGACTTTGCCATGTTTCTGTAACCAGGCGATCGCCTCCCCGCCGAGGTTGTGATAGGTCAGTTGAACGGCTCTGGCGATGATGGAATCTTTCTGACGGAGGAAATCTTTTAAATGGCTGGCACTGAGACCATTATCAATCAAAGATTTGAAGGGAGCCCCTGCATTAACGGCAGTCAACTGTTTCGGATCCCCCACCAGCAGAATTTGAGCATTATGCTGGCTAGACTTTTGTAGGAGCAGGTAGGCTTCTTGGGCGGATAATTTCCCAGCTTCATCAATAATCCACAGTTGTCGTCTTTTGGTTGGTTCATTCTGTTGGAGGAGATGGTAGGCGACGGTATCTGTAGCAATGCCAACCTCATCAGCGAGAACTTCAGCACTACTGGCATCAGGGGCGAAACCAGATACTTCAATGCCTTGGGCCTTGGTGATATTCACCAGGGTTTTGAGGGTAAAGGTTTTGCCAGCACCGGCAACCCCTACCCAACCAATAATGCGGTCTTGACTTGTCAAAGTATGCTTTACAGCATCAGCTTGGGAGGAGGTTAGACTTTCTGGAAGATGAATTTCTCGATTTCTGAGCATCGGTGACAGTTGATTTTGGCCCTTTTCCATCAAGGCAATGGTGATTCTTTCCCGCGCTAGACTTTCTGCTGTTGCCAATCGCCGCCTTTCACGGAGCAATCGATGCGAATTCTCGATTGCTGCTTCAATTGCTTCAAAGGAATGACCGGTTGGTTCCGCTACGATAAAAGCCTCTAAAGCTTCATTGGTAAAAATAGCGGTGCGCTCCTCGCTGTGGCGAATTGCCTGTTCAACCAATACCGTTAGATTCTTCTCAAGGACCGCATTTCCATGACAGGGGGTGGGGTGTTCAATGCCCAATCCTTCCGCCGTGGTCTGCCATTCTGCTAGCAATACTTGCCGGTCTACATCATGCTGTTTAATCTTTCGAGTTTCAAATAAAGCCCTGACCCGATTTGCCGTTGTATCTTCCAACCCTTCTGCTTCCAGATAAGCCAAGATTTGCTGATGGCGATCGCTAAATCCTTCGATCTGTTCCCGTGTATAGCCTTGTAGTTCAAAATAGCCATCTCCTCTAATTTCAATCCCGTAGCCTAGTTTTTGGACTTCATGGGCCAACTCATTTTGATAGAGTCTCCCCAACAAGATTCTGTGTTGATAGAGCTTTTGATTGACCCCTGAACGCCAGATGCCTGACTCATCCTGGGCAATGTTCATCACCAGGCAATGGGTATGCAAATTCGGTTCTAGCTCGCGGTTCGTATCATGCAGGAATTTCGCCACACACAGATTATCCACTGGCGTAATTTGTTTATTGATTCGCGTCTCGGCATAGCGCGTTTCAACTAAGCTCAAGATTCGGTTCACAACTTTGTCATGGGCTGCAACCAGTCGTTGGTCTCTCCCCACTAAGGCGGCAATTGAGATAGACTTCGGCGCAGAAAAAGTTAGATCCGTACCGGCTCTCGCTTCTTTTCCTTTTGGTGGAGCGGCCCGCAACTGCTGCTGACCATCTGGGGTTAATCCCTGCAACACATGGCGAAAAACCTTGGGCGCATGGATCTGACCCAATAGTCCCAGAGATCCAGCACCCTTCCCCCACCATTCCGAAAATTCAACTTGTTCTGCCTCGGCGTAATAATTTTCCTTGTAGTAGCTCCCTGCTTTTGCCGGAGTCATCGTGGCGATGGTCAACATACCTAAAATTTCCTCTGTTTTTAGGTAAGAGAAAATCCGCCTCAAAATTCGGATATATTTCGCTGAATTTAAAAAAACCTCCGGAGGTGCGTAATGTGTGGGGAAATTTCCTCGACTGGACTCGTAACTCAGCGGCAGTGCGTGGTGAGAGTTTTGTCGCTTACTGGTAGCTCAATAATGGTGATTTAGTGGTTAGGCGTTGTTTGTTTGATGAGTTTTCTCAATAAGCCTGAATAAATAGGCATTTATTGCAAATGAAAATTTTTTTACCTATTTTGCCCCTAGCAAATCGCCACAAAAAAAACACCAAACCATCAAAAATTAATCACCAATCAAGAATTAGTATACAAATACTATTTATGGCCTAATCACGCAATGCCATTTTTTCTTGATCAATTAGGCGATCGCCTCTCCATTATTTTTGTGAAGTTGTGTAAAACCAATAACCCAGAGCATAGTGTTGACTAAAAAATTACCCAGTGAGAACTGGCAACAATTAGCGGCGATCGCCCTGAGCTTAATCCCAACCACTTACATTTTTGATAAAGTCGCCACTTTACTCAATCATCGTAACCTCCACAAAAGCCGTAGAAGTAGACACATTACTCCTCTAAAGCCCAGACATCGAACTCTTGGAAATTGACCATACCCTTACCTAGTCCCCCCAAGATTCGAGAAATAACTTGTACAATTAAACTGTACAGTTTCTGAAACCACAATGCTAATTCACGAAACCAGCTATTCCCACGCCCGGGCAAATCTCGCCACTATCCTCGATCAAGTTCATGATCAATCACAAATCATGGTGATCAAACGTCGTAACCACAAGAATATTGCCCTCATCGCCGAGGATGAATTATCTAGCCTCCTTGAATCTGTCTATCTATTGAGATCGCCTGCCAATGCCCAGCGCCTATTTCAAGCGATGGAATGGGCCGCAGAGGACAAAACCGCACCGCAAACCCTAGAAGAACTCAAAGGGGAATTAGGTCTTGAGTCCTAAACAAAAGCAATCCCAAGCAGCGGGACAAAAACCCGAAAAGTCTTCATTCCAGCCGATTTTTAGCCCACAATTCAAGGAGGATTTGGCTTGGTGGTATCGTCAGGATAAAAAAAAGGGCAACAAAATTTTAGACCTTGTGACAGACATTCTTGATGGTGAGCCTTTCAGTGGATTAGGGAAACCGGAACCGCTCAAATACATTGCTCCAGATACCTGGTCACGGCGCATTGATCTAGAGCATCGTCTCGTTTACCAAATCAAGCAGGAAAGAATTTACTTCCTCCAAGCGCGTTATCACTATTGAGCACAAGGGTTTCTTGGATTGCCTCAAGAAAGGCGATCACCTATCGCCATCCAAATTCGATGTGCTGATCCAAAAAATTTGTAGTAAGGTTGCTATTAACCCCAAGTCCCCTAAGACTCACAATTAGTCATTTTCGATGAGATAAAACGACCATGCTAAAGCTGCCTAGGCAGCAAAAAAGCACCCCTTCCAAAGTTTGCCGACCGCGGATCAAGGATGCTTTTTTGACTTTATTCTTGCCCCATCGCTGGGGTCTTCCGCTCGAAAATTCGATAAATTTCGATAAGCGGGGGGTATCTGTATGCTAACCCCTAAGCTGAAATTTGGCGATCCTTTTGACCAAAAAATTTCTGTAAATCATCTTGGGATGGGGGTGAGCCATGGCTAACTTCACCCTCCTCAAGGGCGATTGCCCCATCTGTAGCGGTATCCGCAACGGCAAGCGGAAACTGGATTGTAAGCAATCTGGAGAGCTGATTCACTGCTTCAGTCACAATGATCCACCCCCTGGATTTCGGTTTGTCGGTCAATCGGCCATTGGTCAGTCCCTGTACGCCCCGGAACGGGAAAAAGGGCTAGATCCAGAACAACATCGAGCAGAACTGGCAAAACTGCGGGCGGAACACCAGGCCCAGGCAGCAGCACGACAAGCCCAGCTTCCCACCATCCCAGAACGCCATCAGGAAATTCTTGGATATCCAGCGGAATTAACCCCGGCCCAAAACACTGACCTCCTGCGGCGAGGACTAACCCAGCAGGAAATTGATTTTGCCCTTTCTAAGCACTGGCTCTTTGGCTGTCAGGGCGGTTATGGCGTCACAGCAGTGGATTCTGCCACAGGGATGTTCTGCGGTGCCCAGCGGGCCTTAAATGACCGTTCCCAACGCAAATATGACTGGGCGATCTTCGCTGGACGTAACCAACTCAAGGAAACAGGCGAAAATCCCTTATTCGTTTGGAGATCGCCTGCCTTTGACCCTGACCAACCCTACGAAATCAAATTCTGTGAGGGTGCGCTCAAATCCCTAATCCGCGCCTTTCTGGAATGGCGGCATAGTTCCCAGATAATTCTGGTGGGTGCGGCTGGGGGTATTTTTGGGGAGCAGTCTGTCCAAAGATTGTTAGGAGTCTATGACAAGGTTTGGCGCTTTACCCTCCTTCCTGACGCCGATAGCCAGAATCTCAGGAAGAAAAATCTTTATGCAGGCTACGGCAAATTAGCGAAGGCGATCGCCCAGCTTAAATTTGCCGATTGGGGCCAATGGCAGGATAAATCCCAGGGCGATTGTGACGAGGGTCTACGGGATTATGTCCGGCGATCGCCTAATCTCTGGTTACAACCCTTCAAGCTGGCTGAGGCCGCTGAGAAAACCCTCCGGGCCACCCAACGCTTTGCCGTTACGCCCACCCTCACCATTAACGACGGGGCGCAATATCTCCCCGATGATGTCATTCCCATGCCTACAAAGGCGCGGGTCGTCGGTCTGGAGGTACCCAAAAACTGCGGTAAGTCCTATCAACAGGGCCAGCACATCGAGAAGCTACGTCGCCTTGGGTACTACCCCATCCAGATGTCCCACCGTCGCGGTTTGGCGGCGGAGAAGGCCAAGGAATGGCAGATGACCTACATCGAGGCCGATAGTCCTCTACCCCCAGAGATGCCCAGCAATGGCCTCAGTGTGGTGGTGGATTCGGTGCTCAAGCTCCGGCACTATGATTTTTCTAATCAGAAAATTGTCCTGTTCTGGGATGAGATTGAACAAATCCTGGAGCATATCTGCCACAGTACAACGGCGATTAAAAACCGTCGGGCTGCAGTGATGGCCTACATCGGCGAACTGATGGAAAATGCCCACCAAGTTATCCTCGCCGATGCTGACCTGAAAACTATTGCCGTGGATTGGGCTGTTTCCCTCACGCAATCCCGCAAGTCTGAGGTCTGTCTGATTCACAAGCAGTACCGCCACAACCGCAAGGCGATTATTTGCTCTGATACCACCGATGCTCTGGTTTATGCCGCCCAACAACTCCAGGCGGATAATCCCACCTACATCGCCGTGGCAGGCCAAAAGGCCAATAGTCGCTTTGGTAGTCAATCCCTGGAGCATTACCTTTCTGGTCAGAGTCGCTCAACGATTCGGGTCGATAGTGATACCAACCGTGACCCGGCCCACCCTGCCTACAAAATCACCAAAAACATCGAGGTACTCAATCACTACCAGTTGGCGATCGCCACAGCGGTGATTGGCACTGGGGTAAATATCAAGGGCGACCACTTCAAGTCGGTGATTGGTATTGCCGCTGGTAATGAGTCGGTGGAATCCTTCCTCCAGAAGCTCGGTCGGGTCAGAAACGATGGCGATCGCCTAGTGGCCATCAGCAGCACCGCCAACAGTCTCTCCCAACGTTATGGGGGCCATACCAATGTGCAGCAATTGTTGCTCAACGACTCCAAACAGGGTCAACTCCTCCGCCAGCATCTCCAATCCTTTGGTGACTGGGGTGATAACTGGCTCTTTAACCCCTGGCTCAAAGCCTTTGCCGAGCGCATTTGTTTGAATAATGAACTGGGCAAGAACTACAAAGCCTCTGTGATGGCCCAGCTCCACCGGGAGGGCTATCAAATCATCGAGCAGTCCTTCTGTGACCGGGGCCAGCGCAAGAAAATCAGGCGGCTCCTTGATGATGGTTGCCATAAGCAGATTCGTAAATACATCGCCGATATCCTCGCTAGTCAACCCAAGCTTGGGGAGGATTTAAAAGCTTCCAAAGCAACCTTTGACCAGACCTACCCCGAAAAATGTGCTGAGGTCCACGGGGATTTACTTACTCTGTATGGGGATGATTCTGAGGCGATCGCCCAGGCCCACCTCACCCAGCGCAACTTCTACCGCAAGCTCCAGCTCCACTTCTGGCTCAATCAAACCCAGGAGGCCGTGAAACAGCGGGATGAACGGAAACTTAAATTCCTCCGGGAGAGCAACGAAGGGCGATTATTCCAGAATGATGTGAATCAAATGACTTTTTCCGTCACCGTGGCCGCGATGCGGGAGCTTGGCCTAATTGATATCCTCACCAGAGGCTACGTAAGCAGTGACTGTCCCCACATCGAACGGATTAAGCAGATTCTCAATGACAATGACCAACGCCAGGACTTTTCCCGCCAGCTCCGGCTCGGTCTGGATGATTGCCCCCGCAAATCCCCTGTGGCGATCTCAGTCTTCCTCCTCAAAAATCTCCTTGGCCTTGATGTGGCTAGGGATGCTGAGGGTAAAGCCGTCCGCCAAAAACTAAATGGTATCCTCGTCACCCCCATCGACCTCGGGGAAATTGACCGGGAAGCCATCTTCCAATTCTGGGAGCAAAACATCATCCTTGATGACCTAGAGGCGAAGCAAACAGTTAACCAAGCGGATCATTTTTGGAAAGCCAAGAATTTATCTATAAAGAAAAATGATCCGGTTCCTAAAACGATTACACAGCAAGGATTACAACCAGCGGATCATTTTTTCCCAAATTCAAGATCCAAGCAGATAACTCCAGAAAATCAACCTCAAAATTCAGCGGTTTTAGCGGTCAATAGTCAATCTTCCCCAGCCCAAATACCCGATGACCCAGCTTCACCCCTCCCTTGGAAGATACTCAGGCCCATTCAGGATGCAATTATGGCTTTAGCGAGGGGCGACAGGCGATCTTTATGGAAGCTGGTGGTGAAGTTTCACTTCCCTGTGATTCAAAGGGCGGCCCAGCAGTTAGATGCGATGCCAGGAGGCTCAGGGTTTATGGCCTGTTTGCTCTCCAGGTGGATAACCTCTACGGCCCATTAGTTCTAATCCACTAAAAATTCATCTGTTTTTCCCTGATCTCATACATTTCTCTCAATGTTTAAAAGAAAAAGATACCAAAAGACTCAGCGCTGGTTTGGGTTTAATCAATCCTTGATGACTGTCATCCTGATTGGAGGCATGGTTGCCGTCAGCAGTAAAGATTTTTTCTACTTCAGCAATGGTTCTGGTGGAGAAGACTGGTTGATCGGAAAACCATTAATCGGTTTATTTGATGCCCATCAGTCCCGATCTCTCGCAGAAAGTCGAGCATTGGCTCTGGAGTTGGTGAATCGCGATCGCCAACTCAATAATCTTTCTCCTCTAACCGAAGATCCACTACTATCCAAAGCAGCCCAGAAACACGCTGAAGATATGCTGGCAAGGCAATACTATGATCACATTACGCCGGAAGGAAAAACCCCAACAGATCGTTTTGCGGATTTGGGTGGTCAACAGGGTGTTGGTGAAAATATTTTAGAAATTACGGGTTCGATTGGCGCTACCTTAAATTACCGTTTGATCGAAGAGTCCCAAAAAAGTTGGATGTATAGTCCAGGTCATCGAGAGAATTTACTTATACCCGACTATCAGCGCTTTGGCTATGGTATCGTCACAAATCCAATTACAGGACAAGTATACGCTGTCTCAGTACAGGACAAAAACTTGAAAAGGATAGAGGGAGAGGGTTTGATAGGAATTAGAAGATAACCAAGCAAACCCTCATGAGTCAGATTAGCGAAATTCGCG
>NZ_CAWNNO010000019.1:0-18906 GCF_963876085.1 Synechococcus sp. BDU 130192
CGCTATGGTTTTGACTTATTACGTCGCTTTTTTACCGTTTCTACCCAACCTCTACTTGGGTCAGGGTTTCACCCCATACAATTTTTGTCCTGTACTTAGATACGCTGTACAAAACTTTTACTAAGGAATTGTATATTTTCGATAAGAAGCGATAATTTGACGAGGAGATGGACAGTGCCAATTCCCCATTGAAAGAGAGCCTTGGGTTATTTTGCCATCGATAATCCTGAGTACTTTCTCCACTAACTTTTCTTGCTTACACAAAATTCTTGACAATCCCGCGGCAGCATCAGGAATATCTTTCCTCCCTGGCGATCACCGAACGCATCGAACGGTCTAACGCCAATGCCCTCACCTACCAGCAGCAATTACAGGAGTTCGAGAACCAACAGCGCAGCCGTGCCTACCAACTCAGTGACCTCAATACCAAACTCGCCGATGTGGAAAGTCGCCTTGCCCAAGTCTCTACCATCCGTAGCCCTTACCCTGGTACTGTGCGCCGCATCAGGTGGCTGGAGCAGAGCGAAGGCACAATCAATGCCGAAATTACCCTACGACTTGGCGACCCTGACCCAATGCCAGATCGAGAATGACACCGATTTACAACTCATTGCCCAGGCTAAAAATGTTGAAGTAGCTCGTTTAGAGAATCTTGAAGCCTCAGCCGATTACCAACGCGATCGCCGCTGGACGACTTGGTTAAACCCTAATCCCATCAGTATTCTGCAAAATCTTTTTGGGGGTGGCGATCGCCAACGGGCCGAACTGCAAATCTGCACCATGGAAGCCCAGGCCAATGCCAGTCGCCTCAATCTAGTGGAAGCTGATATCAGAACTGAAATGAGAAGATAGGTGCGCAGCTTCGCTGTCTCCGAAGGGAGCGCCGACCAAATCCAAGCCGACCTTGATCAACTGGCCCAACTTGAAACCGAACTCACCGCCGAGCAAAAACGCCTTCAACTTTTTGAAATCTACTTCCAACGGGGTCAGGGCAGCCCTGCCGAATACCTCAACTTCCAGAATCGTTTGACCCAGCTAACCGCAGAAAAAGAGAAATTAACCGCGACGATTAACGACATCTGCAACTACACAGATTTAAGACAATGATGCTAAATTCCCCGGGTTAGACAAAAGGATTAACAATGGTGAGCTGATCATAAATCCGCTGATTATTGTGTAAGTCTTCACTAAATAACTGACTACACCGAGATTCTAGGGCACTCGCAACAATCAGACTATCGAAATAACTAAATTGATACCGTTGGGCAATCCCCAAAGCTTGGTTAATCGTTTCAGTCGAAACTGTCGCCACTTGAAATTGCTGAGTCAGTTCAGTGACTACATCAATAATTTGGTTATAGTCCAGCTTAAATTTACGGCGCAGCACGTTAATCGTTTCATTTAAAACTTGGGTACTAATCCAAATGAGTGGCGCTTGGGTGCAGGCGATCGCCCGTTGTTGTTTGTGGGGTTCATCCTGCGAGTAGATATAAATCAGGATATTCGTATCCAGAAAAACCCTATCGCTCATTCGCCTCTAACCGATCAAACTTAAAACCTTGAGTATTGAGGGCGATCGCCTGAAATTGACGCTGGGGGGGGGTTGGCTCCTCAGAATCCTCCAGCACAATAATCCGAATTGTTTTTCCTTCAAGTTGTGGCGTATATTCAGCAGGAAGATTCACAATCCCATTGTGGATAGTCGTTTTGAACTCAATAGCTTGCATGATACGAAAGTAATGGGAGGATGCTATCCAGTTTAGCCTGTATCACAGCCCAGAAAACCTCGATGATTTTTACCTTATTTTTGAGAGCTTATTTATACAGCTCTCCTGCCCCCAATCTGGGAGGGATTTTAAGCGATCAATGGAATCAAAGTCTTCCAAAATAAGGAATTTAGGCTTCAACGTGAGACTTCGGCGTGACCTCAGTCGAACGGAGCAGATCAAGGAATTCATTTACTTTATGAATAGCCTCTTACCCAGGCCTCCAGCTATAAACTCTTATTCCCTAGGTGTTGGTGTTAGAATACCTCTAGAGTAGGAAAAATATAAATTTTATTCCTACTATGATTAAGTTTTACTCTTCCTAACAATGTAAATGGAGGTATAGTGTGGTTTCTTGGAAACAAACAGCTGCTCTCACGGCGATCGCACTTGCTATGGGCAATATTTTGAGCGTCAACGCACAGTCACGCGAAAAGTTGACAGGTTGTCTTGTTGACAGAGAAGGCTTCCCAGTAACGAATACTTCGTCCAACTATGGACGGCTTAGTTTTGCCCCAGAGGGAACAATCAGACAAGTTGCGGCCAATACCGAAGAAACACTGGAATGTATGGGCAACGGACAGTGGGAGACACCACGGCGTGGTGGGCCAGCATATCCACCAAAGGAGAAGCCACCTAAAATTAAACCATCACCCGATGACCTCGAATGGGCTGAACCAAATCCCGGTGGCCTAGATCGAGACTGGAGTTTGGAAGAGTCTGGGGGCAATACCCTGCCTATCTCAGAATCCGAAGGCTTTGGGGGAAGCGAACCCTGCGGCATCATTGGACACAATTGCCCATAGCAAAATTCAAAATGCAGTTTTGAAAAGACGATGCCATGCCTATTTGAAGATGGCAGAATCTTTACGCAAAAGAGCACCCTAGTTCATAGGTGGCATTAGATACACAGTGAAAATAGATACCCCACACCCCGTCAGGAAGAAAATTGCGCCTGTGCCTTATTCGTTTTTTCTGGGGGATTTTCTACTTTTTTGTGGGGTGATAGTCTAATCAGACAGCCCTAGTTCACTTGTATGCCATGAAGGAAGTTCAGCGGTTACTTGCCCTCACCACATCAATCATTAAACATCCCATCCGAGCCATTCCAATTTTAATTGGCCTTAGCCTAGTGGTTTTTGGGGCGCAGAATTATCAGCCCGCCGCTGACCCTGTAGCAATCGACCCTACTGCTTCTACAGAGGCCACCACAAATCCTTGTCCTGTCCATCTCCCTAATGGCCTACCTACCGGAACGCCAACTACCAATGATTTAATCGTGCGGGATATCTACTGCCTCAGTTCTAATGACGATACTAAGTTTGCCGATTGGGTTGCTTTCCGCCTAGATCAGGAAACCATCACTGGTAGCTCTGACCAAGACCGGGAGTGGGAAGCTGATCCCAAAATTCACCGTGATGAAACCCTCGAACCCGAAGACTTTCGGGGAGCCTACAAGTGGGGAAACTATGACCGGGGCCATCTAGCTCCCCTCGCCTCATTCCGAGGGAAGAACTGGCAGCAAGTGAACTATCTCAGCAACATTACCCCCCAGAAAGCTGGCCTGAACCGGGGCGCTTGGAAAGAACTCGAAGAATATGAGCGGGATCTTGTTAGACAATATGGCGAAGTCTATGTGATTGTCGGCACTGCCTATGATGACCACCCCCTCGGCCTAATCAATGCCGACGAACCGAACGATATTCCTGATTACTTCTGGCGGATTATTCAATATGAAGGGAAACTCGAAGCCTATCTCTTTCCCCAGGACACTCCATCCGGCACTGACTTTCGCCTGGGTAAAACCACTGTCCATGAAGTAGAGCAGTGGAGTGGCCTGAATTTTGGTTTACAAAAATAATGAGGGTTGGCGATCGCCGTCATTCCTAGTAGTGCCATAAAATTTGATCCCATTTTCCCGGAAATGAGCTATAAAAGTGTTTAGACCCCACTCTTTCGCTGTGGTCTAGCGGAACGGGTGAAGCAGTGTCACTACTGAAAAAGGAGACCCCAAAAATGAATACTCAGGACAATTATGGTGCTCGCCTCCAGGCCAGTACACCAAGACCATCCTTAAATTTGGCGGCCATAGTGCGTGCTCTCGTTCCGGCAGTTGAAGTTTCTTCGGAAAATATCACCGCCCAGCATGCTAAAAATTTGCCATTTATCCATTTCAGCAAAGAAAAAAAACGTCTCAGACTCATCACTTCTGGTGTTTTATATCGTCTTTTCAGTGCTCCAGACTTTAAAAAAACCTTCAGTCTCAATCCAGAGCTACCCCAACAGGGATTTATCTGCGATTTTCAAAAACCGAAATCTGGTAATGTTGCCTTGCTTGGTGGTCAACTAACCGAAGGCAATCAGGCGGAGCTACCGGGGTTATTAAATCGTTTACTCAAGGCTATTGATGGAGCTTTACCCAGCGATACGGAATTATCTCAGTTATTGCTCCAGGATAGTGAACAGCAATTAGAGCAACTGAGAAAAAAAATTCGTGCTGCAGCGCCTCAAAAGCCACAAAAGACGACGATACAACCGATTCAACTTCAACGGGTTCACCCAAAAGCTAAGCCTCGGAAAGTTGCCACGGTTATTACAGCCAAAGAGAAGGTGGAGGCGGAGAATTATTTTGAACGAATGAAAGCGGCGATCACCAATTACTTAGACCAAGAAGATTGGGATGAAGATGAAATTGACGATGCCATCGAAATCCTAGAAACAGAACGGGAGCGCAGTGACAGTCAACTCCGACGGTTTTTCTTGTTTTTAGACGGTGAAGCCTTGGCAAGGGTGCGCCTCAAGATTAACCTCGGCATCATGGCAAGTATTGCAGCGATCGCCCGATTAAATCAAGATGTTGTTCCAGCGAATCAATTACTCGCCGATTACGTTGAAACCATTGTCAATATTGTCGAAAAAGGCGAAGAACTAAAAATCAATGTTGACCTGAGCAAACACTTTGGGATTAATTGTAAATTTGATTTGCATGATGACCTCTGCCGAGCCAATTTTTACCACTGTTTGCCCATCTGGTCGGTAGCTAAAACGCAGATATTTGAAGAGAAAACCTTTTCCGAATCTGGGGAGATGTTGCAGCGGGAAGTGAGTTATCGTTTCCGCGTCAATGGCAACAATCCCGAAAGCGGAAAAACTGCTCTACTGAGTCGCCTCGATGATATCCAAGAAGTTCTCCAGCAAGGGCTTGAACAAAATACTGACATATCCCCCTGGAAAATTAATCGGAAGCTTGCAGAGCTGCTATTTCTCTACAGCGTGATTCCTGCAGATCGGCCATCTGATCAGGTCTTGAGCAATTTCAATCTTCAGCAATGGGAAGACCGTTTTCAAAAACTGGTTACATGGTTGCAAAGGGACGGGGAGAAAAGCATCCAGGAAAAAATCAATGAGATGATCGATAGTCTCCGGGGACGAGATAAAGTCCTCAAACAAATCGTCACGGCCTTAACGCGCATTTTGAGAACACAGGGCGATCGCCTCCTGGAGCAGCTCAACAAAACCTGTTCCCAGCAATTTATCTGCATTGATCGAGATCTCATCAACTGGGATGTCTTAGCCAGTAACCATGGGGGTAACTTTCTGAGGGGTAAAGGCTCCCAGGAAAAAATTGAATGGTTAAAACAGATCAAAGTTCAAGATACCCCTGATGCCTCCTGTTTATTTTCCGTGGCGGTTACGACAGAATTGTCTGGCTACAACATTGTTCCCCTAGAAGATGCCGCCTGGGAACTGAAAGCACAACGGGTCTTTTCGCCGCAACTATTGCAAGTTCTCTGGGTGCCCTATTATCGGGGAGAAAAATTAGAGACGGGTTTATACCAAGGCTATCGAGCGCTTCCTGAGACAAAAATTTTAGGACAATGGTCATTAGATGCCGCCATCCAAATTGAATATGAGGCGGAAACGCTCCAGCGCAAAAAAACAAGGAAAAACGACGAAAATTCACCTTACTATCATGCAGTGGCGATCGCCGCCTTTAAAGTCCTAGTTTATGTCACCCTCTGGCGCATTCTTCAACGTCTAAAAGCGCGTACTGAGGAGCCCTTTACGACCCTAATGTTGCGGTTTCAGCCCGATAAAAATGCCGGCAGCCAAGATGAATTTATTAGCGGTGAAGATTTTGTTTATGCCGCAGCCCAAAGTATTGAAACGGTTTTAAATCAAGATGTGCCTCTGAGAATGCAAGGGTTAATTCTCGATAAGGTTGCGCCAACTCAACCCAATGCCAATTACGTCAAAAAAGGCTTTTTCCAGGCTCTGTCGAGTGCTTTTCCCCTATGTGTTAGTACGCCAAAGCCTCCCCAGGTCGAGCGTCTGGGCATGATTACCTATGCAACTCGTCCCTGTGATAGCACCCCTGAATCTCCAGATTCAAGCTATTTATTGGTGAGTAAAAGTTACTTGGCAACTGCCGTTGATCAACCCTTTTCAGGCTATAAAATTCAGACCCAGAAAACAAACATTGACATTCTTGATGGCGATCAGCAAATCCAGCAACAGCGGCTGATCAAAGAGGAGATTGTTGCCCTCCAAAAACAAGGCTGTCAACATATCCTTTTGATTTCTAATAGCTATGGCGGCCGTAAATTCAATCGCACTGCAGCCCACAATAACCATCTTCTCCAGGCGACTGTTCTTGAGGAGGTCTTTCGGGAATTCCCTAACCTATACCTTTATCCTCTCCTGCAGGATAATTTCCCGGCCACGCGATTGTACGACAAACGCTTTAACCAATGCTTTAACCAAGGCTTTGAAATCAACCGTGCTGAATACCATGGGAATTTCGGGCGATCATTTGAGAGCCGAGACCACAAAGACCTAATTCCTGCTTATACTTTTGCCACCCTCAACGTTGTTGGCGACGGTAAAGACAGGCCCCAGTCAGGATTCTGTGCCTACTTCCTTATGTCTGATTATGGCGTGAGTAATCCTAACTGGATTGAGCGATCGCGCCAACACTTATTGAATGCCGACGGCCAATCTCCGATTCATCCCAGCCTCATCAGCCTATTGCGGGGTGTACATTTCCTTGAAAGTGAGAAATTTAGTAAAGAGACGATTCAGCCCGTGCTCAATCCCTACGGTTGGATCAGCCCAACCACAAAAGCCGCCGCCGGGGAGGTGCAAATTCTCAAAAGCCGCCGGGGAGGTGCCGTTTATCTTAGCTACAGTGCCCTGTTGAGCCATTTATCCGCTGTTCTTCATCGCCAATAATAAAATCCTGAATCCCGATGAATCATCTGACCTTTGCTCAACAGGCTTCCCATTGGGGCCGGATCTTTGAAGTTGCTGTGCAACGGGGGGCTTTGGCTCAACTTCTATACCAGAGTCTACTAACAAAAGACCACCCCAGTCTCCAGCCTTGGCAGCAAACTAAAACCAGCCAACTGAACCATGATTTAGTCCAAGCATTGGGCCTCACCGATCCAACGGCGATCGCCTGGGCAAAATCCAGGGTTTCTTATTTGCTTGTTCTGGGCTATGGTCTCGGTTGGACAACTGTGCGCCAGTGGTTACAGACAGTAAATCCCAGAAATTCGAGAAATTACCAGCTCGCAGGAATTTGGTGTCCTCTCTTTTTACCCAGCCAAGACCGCGACGCCGATCTCGAACGGGAAGATACAGTTCGCAATTTTCAACAATCCTTCGGGCAACTTTATGGCGATCGCCACCCTTTAGATCTCGGTCTTGTGTCGAAGGGAAAGCCTGCGAGGGCAGATTTTCTCCTTTGGTTGACCCATAAACGCGGTAAACCGGATCAGGTGCTGTGTTTGGAGTTGTCCTACAAAATGTCCGCCAAAGTCTTAGCCGATTACGAACAGGAGGAAGCCCATTACCTCGATCTGTTGCAGTATGTCAGGGGCATGGATTCTAGGGGCGTTTTTGCCCGGGTCTGCGCGGAGGTAGAGGGGGAAAATCTTGGTATTTCAGAAGGATTAAACACTTTTCTGGCGGGTATCTCCAGTCGTGACAAACCCTTTTATAAACTTTGTCAGGGTTCAAGTTATCTCACCGCTTTTTTGGATCTATTGCGATCACACGGGGGCTTAGAAAAAACCTACCATGCCACGGTGATAGCCGTTACGAATAACGGCTTAGAAAGCTTACAAGCCGATTGTGCTACTACTGGCCCCGATCCAGACCCTCGCCTCAAACTCATGCGCACCCTAGGGGAAGCCTATCAAGGACAGACTGAACTAGTAGAGGATGATCCAGAGGCTTTTAACAAAGCAGTCCAGAGCATTTTCAAGAAAATTCTCAAGGCTTTGCCGACTCCCTTTAAAAGTCAGGTTAAGGAGTTGCTCAAGCGACCTTATATAGGCGAGGAATTGCAGTTGGATGTTGTTGAAGAAGTTACAGATTTCTATCAACCCATGGATGAAATCAGCCTGACAGAAATTATCGAACAGGTACAGGTTACCCCAGATCTGGAGGATTTTTTTGGATGTGATCCCAGACAAGTCATCAACCAAGCCCTCCGTAAAAAAAACCATGGTCAAACCACTATCTCTCTACGTGATGCCCATGCTGCAGCGATCGCGGCAGCCTTAGAGCATTGCCCTACGGGAGAATTTCGGGCGATCGCCCTAGAGGGTAATCCTGGCATTGGAAAAACAACGGCAGTCGTCGATTTTTTAAAAGAACAACAAACGGGCTTTCTGTTTCTTTACCTCAGTCCCCGAGTGGTGATTAATCGAGATGTTACTGATAAATTTGCCCAAGCATCGTCACGTCAAAAGTCTGGCATCTTGACCCTAACCAGTAACGCCCGTGTTATTCGAGAAGCGCCCCAATGGTACCAAAATCAAGGTTTTCAGGCGAAAAAAGATAGTGCGGTGGTGGCCCATGGTTGTGATTTTCGGAAGCCCAATAACTCAATTCTTTATCTAACCCCCACTGAAGAGCAGGAAATTGACCTAACCATTACCAAATCAAGACGATATAAACGAACTTTGAGCGATCGCCAAGGGGAAATGAAACACCGCGTTTCTGCTGGCGTTTTAAACACCCTAGCCCAAGCGACCCAAGGGCTCTTGAGCCATAATCCCCAACTGAATCAGATCGTTTTGACTGCGGCGATCCAAGGCTATCGAGAACTGGCAGGTAAAACGACCATTGATTCCCTGAGTAAATTATTTTGTACCAGTGCCAAAAAGAAAAAGGGGGTTGAAGAGCGCCGGGCCTTTGCCCAGAAAATCCCGACAATTCTGGTGATGGTTGATGAAATCGCCGGGGATGGGGCCGGTTCTTTATGCTGTCGTCAATTGGTGACCTGGCTCCAACAGGAATTTATTGAGCCTTTCAAAACCCAGGGAGAAACCTCGCCTTTCCAGGTGGTGCTAATTTTGGCGGATGCGTCCTTAGGCAATCCGGACGTTTTAAGCCGCTACCTCGAGGGGGCCAGCGAGAACCAAAACTCACCTAATCGCGTTTTGATTAGTCCATCACAGCTAAATCCCCAAGCCCCGCAGACAGGTTTTCCCTTTGGGGCGATCGCCAAACCATTAAAGCTGGGTCGAGGGGGTCGAAAGCCCACATTCCATGTGATGACCAATAGCTTTCCTGCCTCCCAATTAACCATCCATTATCGATTGCAACTCTCCAGGATTGAGGTGAATCCAGACCCTACCCAACCAGCACGACTGCATCAGCTTATTCGTCAACAAAAAGGCGACGAAATCCTTACCAATGCCTGCCGAGAAATTCGTCAAGCGGTCTCTGGCGGTGCCCAACAGATCATCTTTTTTGCCCAAGATAAGCGCTTTCTGC
This sequence comes from Synechococcus sp. BDU 130192, assembly GCF_963876085.1. NCBI lineage: Bacteria > Bacillati > Cyanobacteriota > Cyanophyceae > Synechococcales > Synechococcaceae > Synechococcus > Synechococcus sp. BDU 130192. The sequence continues at coordinate 9,555 of NZ_CAWNNO010000019.1, forward strand.
GGGATCTACGCCAAGCTTTAAGGCAAGATTTTGGAAACACGATAGATGCAGATGAAATTGCCATCTTAGATCAAAATACCAACGAGCAAGAACGCCTAGCACTGGTCACGTCACCCAGGCGCGAGCAAGTGAAGATTTTTCTGCTGACTTCCTCTGGTTCTCGGGGAGTATCTTTTCCAAAGGCTGACCATATTATTACCCTCATGCCCCGCTTCCAGATTGAAACGGCTCTGATGGAAGTGGCTCAATTAATCTACCGTGGCCGTGGTTCCTATCGAGACCCAGACACCCAAGCGCAAATCAATGGCGATCGCCAACCGCGAAAATTGGTGATGTTATTGCAGGATTTTTTCTTTACCTCAACAGAGGATGAAGCCCCAGGAAACCCAGAATTAGTAAGGCAATGGCTCCGTAAAACCAGTGACTTATTCACCCTCTTGGTGATGCTCCGCTCAACCATTCACACACGTATTAAAGGCGATGCTGGTCTTAAAGGGAAAAATTTGGCCTTTGTCCCCGTGGGCATGACTGGCGATGAGGAGCTCTTACATCTCCTAAATGAAGACGTCCTGGGTTTTCTCACGGAAGCTCATATTTTTATGGGAGAACCCCACAGTTCAGAATATAAAGGCGTTGTAGAAAGCGCTAGACAAAAAGTAGAAGACCTCTTCAGACGATTTGATTTAATTGGCAAAACCACAAATCCCCAAGCTCAATCTTTCGTGAATTACCAAAATCTCGAAAAATTTTGCCAAGCTGTCCAGGGTCGTCATTTACTACCCGATCCCCAAGAATTCCCCTTTCTACGAATTCCAGAACAAACCTATGCCCTTGGGCCTTACTGGTTGGAGGACTGGGGCGATCGCCAAATCGAAGAACAGATTACTTTCCCAGGTTGGAGCACCGAACAGCAAGAAAAAATTGAAAGTCTCTTAAAGCAGCTTGGCCTTATTGCAAACACTCAACATTTGCCGAAGAATTTGAAGCTGTCCGCCCGGGAACTCTACCACTTACTGCACCATGATCAGGGAGAGAAAGATCTTAAAGAATATCTTACCTCCCAAAAAAACACGTCTCGCCATTGGGCGATCGCCTTACCCATTGCCTATGCTCAATTTTGGCATCCTGACTATGACCAACAAGGTCGTAAACAACATCTCGAAGAACCTATGCGCTGGCATTATGGTCTTGGTAGATGTCTTGATAGCTGGCAATTAATCTCGCCTGTAATCCCTAAATATGAGGAATTCCCCTGGGCTGCCAGCACGGATAAACAAATTCAAATGTACTTAAAAGCTCTATTCGATAAAAAATATTTTGTGATTTCCTATGAACTTAATTTGCTGAATCTTATCCTCCTAGAGGACACTTAAAATAAAAGATTTAATACAGATTTACTCCAAGAAATTTTTGTCGCGCATAATTTATTGGCGATCGCCTACAATAAAAAACCTAAGCAGTTCGGTTTTTAACGTTAATGCCCAAAATTCTGGAGGATCAAAAGCTTAGCCTCAGCATCTACATTTATACCAACGATCACGAACCCGCCCATGTCCATGTATTTTGTGGCAGAAAAAAATCCCGACGACAACCCGGCATGAAAATTCATCTTGGTTCTACTGAGCAAGCCCCGAAACTCATCGAAGCCCATCCTAGCCTGGCAAACAAAGAGATTATCAGTGCCCTCAAGCTCGTTGCCCAAAACCAAAAATATCTATTGGAGAAATGGCATGACATCCACCGAAACTAAATGGCAAAAAGACTTTTCAGAAGAAGCCCTCGCCGCTGAAATTGCCCAGGCCAAAACCGTTGCCCAACAAGCCGAAACCACCGAACCCTGTGCGAAAAATGCCTATTATGATGGCGATTGCCAACTGATGGTGATTGAGCTAACTAACGGCGCAATCTTTAGCTTTCCACCCCACCTTGCCCAAGGATTACAACAGGCAATCCCTGAGCAACTGAATGACTGTTGGCTCGATGCCTCAGGACGGAGTATTCACTGGAGAAGCCTCGACGTAGACTTTAGTATCGCGGGACTGATGACCGGAATTTTTGGCACACAGACATGGATGAAAGAAATCGGTCGTCGCGTTGGTCAAGCCAAATCTTCTGCCAAACAACAAGCCGCTCGTGCCAATGGCAAAAAAGGTGGTAGACCTCTTAAAACTGCCACCATTGAAGACCTCTTTTTCTCTAGCGAATTTCTTTAATCATACTGAGATGGATGGCGATCGCCTTTTTGGATAAGGGTGCTTTAAACTGTATTATCGTAAGCTTGCTGAAATCGCTGAAACTACTTCTACATAAAGGTTTCACTGGAAACATCTCAAAATTATCGTAAGCTTAGGCTATTTTTTGTCTACTCTTAAATTAATTCTATCGCTGGGGATCATTGCTCCATAAGCTTTTCAGGGGGGCGATCGCCGTTGTATTTTTCCAAAAAAATAGTCACCCATGGAAAACCGACCAAAGTTTTCGGGTGACAACTCTATTTTATGCCTATGGTAGATATTTGGCGATGCTACACAGCAGTAAAAAAGCTCACAAAACTCATATTCGAGAGAATTTGCCAGAAAATGTTACATTTTCGTGATTCTAGTTGTAGGTAATGGTTATTTCTTCTTAGCATGGGAAAAATCACTGGAAACCGACTACCTATGCCAGTATTAATAAAGTACTCTGTTAGATTTCAGTATCCTTGCTTTCAATTTCTTGATTTCAGCTAATTCTTCCCTTCAGTAATTGTTGGAAATCAGGCTTAGAGTATTGTATTGCAAGGATTACGAGTGTGTTAAAGCCAAATGTTCTGATCAAAAGTTCTTTGTACCCAGAAGTAGTCAGGGTCATTAGTTCTAGTCCGATGGGGTCTTCTCTGAAGGTACAAGCTGTTGGCTTAGAGACGAATCGTTTTTATGACCAGATTTTAAATGCGGCACAGATTGAACAATTGGCTTTTATTAAGCAAGCAGAGAGCTTTGATGCAGATCCGCGTCGTTTTCGTTTAGCTGTTGATGCCCTCCGCTGGGGATTGGCGTATGAATATGATCCCTATTTTTCGCTGGCGATCGCCCGTGTTGATCCGCTTCCTCACCAGTTAGAAGCGGTCTATGACTATTTTCTGAAGTCTGGCAGAATTCGGTTTCTATTGGCTGATGACCCTGGTGCGGGAAAAACGATCATGGCGGGTCTGCTACTCAAGGAATTGAAGATTAGAGGTCTAGCCCAAAGGGTTCTCATCGTTGCTCCTGCCAACTTAACATTCCAGTGGCAGCGAGAGATGAAGGATAAGTTTAGGGAAGATTTTGAAGTTCTTAGGGGCGATACCTTGAGGGCAAACTATGGTCAAAATCCATGGCAAGAAAAAAATCAAGTTGTGACTTCTGTATCTTGGGTTTCAAGGATTGAAGATGCACGAGAAAGTTTGCTTAGGGCTAATTGGGATTTAATTATTGTCGATGAAGCCCATAAAATGAGTGCTTATAGTGAAAAGAAAAAGACTTTAGCGTACAAGCTTGGGGAAGAATTATCCAAATTAACTGACCATTACTTATTGATGACAGCGACTCCCCATAAGGGAGATCCAGATAATTTTTGTTTATTTTTGGAGTTATTAGATAAGGATGTTTATGGAGATGTAAAAAGTCTGCATAAAGCAATGGAAGATAATGCTGCGCCATTTTATCTCCGTCGAACAAAAGAATCCCTTGTGACTTTTCCCGATCCTGAAACTGGTCAGGTAACTAAATTATTTACAAAGCGGGAAGTAAAAACGATTGATTTCACAATTGATGATGAAGAAGCAGATTTTTACCATGAACTAACTCGGTATGTAGAAGACCAGTCGATTAAGGCTTCTCAAGATGATTCTGGTCGAGGTCGAGCGTTAGGCTTCACAATGGCGATGTTGCAGAGGCGTTTTGCTTCAAGTATGTTTGCTGTACGACGTAGCCTAGAGCGGATGAAAGATAGACGTGAAAAGATTTTGGAAGATCCAGAGGCTTATCGTCAACAAAAAATTAATAGTAAATTACCTGATGATTTTGATGATTTAACAGAGCAAGAACAGCAAAATATCCTGACTAATTTGGAGAATGTTGTTGCTTCTATTGACCCACAAGATTTACGTGATGAAATTGTGGAATTGACTAAGCTGATTAGAATGGCTTTGGAGCTTGAAACGGGTGAAGTAGAGTCTAAGTTAGTCAAGCTTAAGGAGGTTATCAATAAATACAGGTTATTTGATGATCCAAAAATGCGGCTACTGATTTTCACCGAGCATAAGGATACATTAGATTACTTGGTTCTAAAGCTTAGGGATTGGGGCTTATCAGTCACGCAAATTCATGGGGGCATGAAGATCGGCGATCGCAATACTCCCAATACCCGAATTTTTGCGGAACGAGAATTTCGGGAGTCCTGTCAAGTGCTGATTGCGACGGAAGCGGCAGGGGAGGGTATTAATCTCCAGTTCTGCTGGCTAATGGTTAATTATGATATTCCATGGAATCCAGTCAGATTAGAGCAAAGGATGGGGCGGATTCATCGCTATGGTCAAGAAAAAGATTGCCTAATTCTCAATTTTGTGTCAACAAATACCCGTGAAGGTCGTGTTCTCAGTAAGTTATTTGAACGGATCAGCGCAATTGAATCTGATTTAGATCCAGAACAAACAGGTAAAGTTTTCAACGTCTTAGGTGATTTATTCCCATCCAATCATTTGGAACGAATGGTGCGGGATATGTATTCTCGAAATTTAACTGAGGATGTGATCAAGGCTCGAATTGTTGAGCAGGTTGATTTACAGCATTTTCAGGAAATCACGAATTCTACCCTCGAAGGCTTAGCTAAGCGGGAACTGGATTTATCGAAGCTACTGGATAAAACTGTTGATGCAAAGGAGAAAAAGCTAACGCCGGAGAGTATTGAAGATTTCTTTGTGGATGCAGCGACGGAAGCGGGTTTAACTCCGAAGCTGGTGCGTAAACATAGCCACGAATACCGAGTTGGGCGTTTACCTAGAACTCTGATGCAAATTGGCGATCGCCTCGAAAGAGATTATGGCAAGCTCGGTAGAAAGTACAAAAATATTGTTTTTGATAAAAATCTGCTGAAAGAAGATGCAACTTTGGAATGGGTGACACCGGGGCATCCATTATTTGAAGCGGTCAGGTTCTCGGTATTAGAGAGTACCCAAGCGGATCTCAAGCAAGGAGCAATCTTTTATGACCTCAATCGTCATGAGCCTTCTTGTCTTGATGTATTCGTGGCAGAAGTCCGGGATGGACGCAGTAATGTACTCCATAAAAAATTATTTGTGGTAGAGACGAGTATTGCTGGAACAATGTCGGTCAAACAGCCAGAAGTTTTCCTTGATTTGGCGATCGCCCCCCCAGAGACCACCCCACCGGATCCTAGTTGTTTGCCGTCGTTGGCATCGGTGGAGACCCATCTCTATGAGAAAGCTTTGGAGCCATTTTTAAATGAGGTTCAGGAAGAGCGTCGGCATACCATCGAGAAGATTCAGGCTCACATGAAAATTAGTCTGAATACCATCATTGATAAGGTTCAGTGCCAATTATTTGAATTGATGGATCAGAAAGCTTCTGGGTCGGAGGAGCAAGGGTTAGAGGGTCGCATTAAACAATTTGAGGATCGTCTGGATGACCTCAATGACCGTTTAGAAAACCGGACTGAGCAGTTAAACCAAGAAATTAATTGTGTGATTGGTGGGATTCATCATTATGGTCGGGCATGGGTCTTACCTCACCCAGATCGGGATTCCCCCACCATGGCGACGATGGTCAGTGATGCGGAAATTGAACGGATTGCCGTAGAAGCTGTTATTGCCCATGAGGAAGCCCAGGGTTATCAGGTGGAGAGTGTGGAGTCCCAGAATCGAGGGTTCGACTTAATCTCTCGCAAACCGCACCCCGAAGACCCCTATACTGCTACTGATGTGCGTTTTATTGAGGTCAAAGGTCGGGCAGGTGTGGGGGCTGTGGCGTTAAGTCGGAATGAGTACCGCACGGCAAAACGATTAAAGCGGGATTATTGGTTATATGTGGTTTTCAACTGTGCAACCCAACCGGAAGTTTATCCGATTCGTGATCCGCAGACTCTAGGTTGGCAACCGATTACAAGCATTGAACATTATCAACTTGAGTCAAATGAAATTTTATTAATGGGACGTTTCTTATAAATTGACAATCTTTAGGCAACATCAAAACCGTCAAGTTGACTTGACACTTTTGCGCTTTAGGCAGGCATCGGGGGCCTGGCTTATTCTTGATCCTGCCATTGCCGCATGGCCTCCGGAATCTATAGATCAGGATATCAGGCGATCGCCCTTGGGGGATGCTTTGATTCTTTTTGCTTCTTTTTGCTTCTTTGGGGGGCGTTCCCTTCTCCCTTTTTGTACTTTTTTATCCCTAGGCAGTGTGGCGATCGCCCCATTGGTTTAATTCGTCACGCAGCTCTGTTAACTGCTCATCGCTTAACTTTTGATATAGCCGCCCCGCAATTTGTGAGCCAGATTCTTCAGGCGGAAACTCAATTTTGATTTTTTCTTTGACAATTCCAACGGCGATCGCCGCCTGCCTGACACTGCGATATTTTTTCCCTTTCCCGATTTCGTCTAAGACTTCAGGATGATCACGGGAAATGCGACGAGTGAGGTATTCGCGATTGTTCCCTTTCTGAATCAAGGTTACATTGTCACCTTGCTGTACTGTCTTTTGTACTAGGCTTCTGTCCCCTCCATGTTCTGCTAGCGGTTGCGATTTCGCTTTCGCTATCACGGCCTCTAGTGCATCTTGGGCCTTGATGGGTTGAGTTTGGTCAAGTAGGTTTACGCCTTCGACGATGTTGTTGACCCAATCTTCTGGCTTGTTGATGTAGTCTGCGAGAAAATCGTCCCAGGTATCAAAGAAGTGTTTATAGAGTTCCTTTTCTTTCCAGGTGGTGATCATCTCAGCGAAGGATCGGCAGTCTTGTTCAAGGTTCCAGAAATTAAACTCTTTGCGGACTTCAAACCGCCGCTTAAGCTCTTCAAAAGGAACTTGATCGTCAGGCAAGCTATTCATTGATCTGTGGACTGTGACTTTTGTGGGTTCAATCATGTCGGGGTGCCTCCTTTATTAATTTCGTGTTTTGTCGCTTTGCCATCTGCCTAAATCTGTCTAAATCCGTCTCATTTTTTCTCACTTTTTCTCACTAGGCCGCCCTTGGATGTCAGCCTTAAACGGCTTTTCCATCTACTTTTTTCTACTTTTTTCTCACTAGGCCGCCCTTGACTCACGCCATTTATACCAGGCCCATCCTGGTTTGTAGCCAAGCTCAGAAGCCGCAAGCTTCCACACTTCCAAGGGAGCATTAAGATCCTTGAGACGATAGCCTACCCAGCCCTTCTGGTAGCCCCTAGCCTCCCTTTCTTCTAACAGCTCATCAAGGGCTTTTTTCCAGAAGCCATCAAGTTCAGGTGATCGCCCTTGTAGACAATTGTCAACAGCACCGGGGGTAATCTCACGGGTAGTTACGTTTGTTTGGATAAGCTCTACTGGCTCCCATTCAATAATTTCGCCCTCAGCATTCTTGACCAATCGTTTTGCCCGCTTGGGTTTTTGGATTCCCTCAAGTGTCCAACTGCGATCGCCACAGGGTAGGCCGTGCCGTTCCCAGTTGCCGCTATGGTCAATAATCAAGGCTTCTGACTTCCCAGGGGCGGGCCTTAGCACCCGACCGACCATCTGTAAAAACAATCCCAGTGACTTCGTAGGGCGGGCCATCTGTAGGGCTTCAATGGCGGGTAAGTCGGTTCCCTCAGTGAATAGTCCTACGTTGCTCACTACTTTGATTTCCCCCGCTTGGAACGCCTCTAGGGCAGCCTTTCTTACTTCTGAGGGTGTTTCCCCATCAAGATGAATTGCGGCAATGCCAGCGGCTTGGTACATGGCGGTAATCGCCCTTGAGTAGTCTCTATCAATGGCAAAAATCAGACACCGTAGCCCGTCACAATGTTGACGGTATGAACTCACTAAATCAGCAGCCAATTGGTCTCTAGGATTAAGTCGTGCCAATGACTTTGAAGTGTAATCGCCGCGTCTCACCGTTGCCCCCTTCACCACCATTGAGTTTTCGGCGGCAAGGTACTTATACGGGGAAAGGTAGCCCGCTTCAATGAGTTGCTTAATCGTTGGCCCTGTGACCATGTGAGAGAACAAATCATCTAGGCCCGCCCCATCGCCTCGACATGGGGTAGCAGTGAACCCTAGGGTGTAGGCGGTCGGAAAGTGGTTAAGGATTTTCCTGTAGGTGGTGGCTGCTGCGTGGTGAGCCTCATCGATGATAATCACCCCGAACCTGTCAGCCGGGTAACGGTGAAGCCGTCTAACCAAAGATTGCACGCTGGCACTTTGGATTAGGCGATCGCCGTTGTCAGGGTAGCCAGCTTTAATAATCCCCACTGGTTGCCCTGAGATGGCCTCAAGTTTTGCTGCCCCCTGAATGACTAATTCTTCTCTATGACTGAGCAGACAGACAGATTCATTCCGCTTGACGAATTCATGGGCGATCGCACTGAGGATAATGGTTTTGCCGCCCCCCGTTGGGAGTTGCCCCAAGGTTGCGTCATGTTTACTGAGGCTCCCTAGAATTTCGGAAACCATTGTTTCCTGGTAGGGGCGTAGTTGAAATTTTTCCATCTGTCTAACCCCCCATTGCCTGTAGCTGAGTTTCCCGACACATCGCCCCGCCGCCATTGGTAAAACTGACGATGTATTCCGCCGCCCCCGGTGATGTCATGGCGGTTTTAATGGTTGCTTCGATTTTCTTCACCCCATCCCAGAACCAGACCATCGCACCGACTGGGAAACTTGGTTTTTTCGGCGTTTTATCAGGGGCGATCGCCACTGGTTCGGGCGGTGAAGTTTGTGGCGGGGGTTCTGGTTTTCTTTCTTGGGGGACATCCAGGGAATCAGTCACAGAAGAGTGCTTTATATATGATCTATTACAATCTTCTGTGACTTCGTGTGTTTTATTGAAAACAGTGTCTATTGCTTGCGGGGCTTGGGTTCCGGCGTCTTTTTCAAGCCATTTAGCCATGATGGGCTCAAAAAATGACGGTCTGTGACTGAGCTGGTAAACTCGGACTTTCCCGACCCCTTCAATGTTGGGCTGCTTCGGGCCGTCTGCTGGCTCTAATGTCAGTCCCATCATGGCTAAAAATTGGTTTGCGGCCTTGATGGGGTACTTGGACTAGAGGGCGCATCTCGACAAAAACCTACGGTTATAGAAAAAATATCGTCTGAAAGTCTTGTATAGAAGCTGTTTTGAGGAGCAACCTTTTTCGGAC
>NZ_CAWNNO010000020.1:0-16257 GCF_963876085.1 Synechococcus sp. BDU 130192
CACCACACGCCACCGGGGCCTTTGACCACGAGCACCGTATCCCCGGCACTTTCAACGCTCAATTTTAAATCATTAAAAAACGTCATCAAGCTGAGGCGATGGTCGGCATGGTTATCGATAAAACCAACACAAGACCCCGTGGGGGTATCCTCGATTTCCAAAAATTCTGCGGCGGGTTCACTCCCCCCACTGACCCCCCGTAATAGCTGAGGATTGGGGGCAAAATTAGGGCGCAACTGGAGATTTTCAAAAATGGCTTGTTTTGGTAACGGTTGGGCCATCACTGGGGCGATCGCCAGTCCCATCCCCCAAGCCCCCGTTAACGCCAATAAGCACCGTCGCCACATATCGAATATCCTTTTTTGATTCCAGCATTACCTCGCTAGACGTGGATCAAAAGCCTGGGGTTCCAACGGCTCGCCCCTTCAATCTACCTAACGCAATAGCATTACCAATAGACCCTGCTGACCCAAGAGTACCTCCCGCAGGAGGGTGACGATCCCGACCCAAATCACCGGAGAAATATCGATACCGCCCAGGGGGGGCACCAGTTTTCTCGTCGGGGCCAAAAGCGGTTCCGTCGGCAATACCACCAAGCTAAAGGGCAGTTTCGTTAATTCCGCCTGGGGATACCAAGTGAGCACAATGCGGAAAATAAAAAATAGGGTCATCGCGCCCAACAGCAGATTGAGCCCTAGACTTGTCACAGCTAACCAAGACATCGCATTTACCAAAAATTCATTGCGTTAAGACTTAATTTAACTTAACTGCGACCTTGATTTTTACCGAACCCATTGAAAATGGGGGCAACGACCTGGGATTTTCAGAAACTGCATCAGTCTGCCTGGGTGCCCACTATAAATTATTATTGGCGGTTTGTTTTGACCATTGCCCCTAAAACCAAAGCACATAACCCAAAGGGCCATGGCAAGTACCGCAAGCCAAAAATTAACAGACCAATTTTAAGGACAAAAAGCCGTGAAAAAGTTGATTCTCCCTGCCTTCTTCATCTGTGCCCTCAGCCTCGGTGGCTGCGGTATGGTTCAGGAAATAATTTTTGAAAAAGCGATTGAAGCTGGCTCCGGCGAAAAAGTCGATATCGATATGGCCAAAGAATCCGTCGATATCAAAACCAACGAAGGAAATCTGTCTGTCAGCAGCGGCGACAACGTCAAACTCCCCGACACCTTCCCCAGGGACATTTATTTCGATAAAAATGCCGAAATTAGAATGGCGATGGATTTACCGGAGGGGGTTTCTGTCACCTTTGTCACTAATGAAAGTGTGGCCGCCGTCAAAGACAAATACACCGCAGAAATGGCCAAAAACGGTTGGACTCAAGAAATGACCATGGACGTCAACGGGCAATCGATGTTTGGCTTTCAAAAGCAAGAGCGCGCTTCCCAAATCATGATCTATGCAGACCAAGACCAGACTTTGGTGCAAGTCATCGCGAAAAAGTAACGGCACTTCCCCAACAGTCGTTTATGGGGGTTGCCCTAAAGGTTAGAGACTATTTGCGATCGCCCCTAGGGCAACATGTGCTGCTGGATAAAGTTTGTATCGACATCGGCCGCCAAAAAAGCCGGATGATTCAAAATCTTTTGGTGGAAGCTAATGGTGGTCGATACTCCAGTAATGGCACATTCTCGGAGTGCCCGCTTCATGCGGCGAATGGCGGTGTCTCGGTCTGGCCCCCAAACGATTAATTTACCGATCAAAGAATCGTAGTAAGGAGAAATTTCATAATCGGTGTAAACGTGGGAATCCATCCGTACCCCAGGGCCACCGGGGGGAAGATAGCCACTGATTTTGCCTGGGGTCGGTCGGAAATCATGGTCGGGATCCTCGGCGTTAATCCGGCACTCGATGGCATGACCATTTAAGTTCACTTGATTTTGATTCAAACTGAGGCGATCGCCTTGGGCAACTTTAATTTGTTCGGCGATCAAATCTAGTCCCGTCACCATCTCTGTGACCGGGTGTTCCACCTGAATGCGGGTATTCATCTCCATAAAGTAGAAATCCCCATTCTTATCCACGAGGAATTCCACCGTTCCCGCCCCGACATAATCAATGGATTTAGCCGCTTTGACCGCTGCTTTCCCCATTTTGTCCCGCAGTCTGGGGGTGAGGATCGCGCTGGGCGCTTCTTCGAGGAGTTTTTGGTGCCGTCGCTGGATCGAACAATCCCGTTCGCCGAGGTGAATCACATTGCCGTACTGATCCGCGAGGATCTGAAATTCAATGTGGCGGGGCCGTTCAATAAATTTTTCGATGTAAACGCCGCCATTCCCAAAGGCTGCTTCTGCTTCCCCCTGGGCCGCTCGGTACAAACGGGGCAATTCTTCGGCGCTGGGCACAAGGCGCATCCCCCGGCCACCACCACCCGCCGTGGCTTTGATCATCACGGGGTAGCCAATTTGTTGGGCGATTTCTAGGGCTTGTTCTTCGGAGGCCACCAACCCAGCACTACCGGGTACGGTGGGGACTTTTGCCGCCTGCATCGTTTTTTTGGCGGTGGATTTGTCCCCCATGGCGATCATTGCTTCTGGGGAAGGGCCAATGAAGGTGATTTGATGGTCGGCACAAATTTCTGCAAACTTGGCATTTTCAGCGAGGAAACCGTAGCCTGGGTGAATTGCGTCGGCGTTACTGCTGAGGGCCGCAGCGATAATATTGGGAATGTTGAGATAGCTTTTGCTGCTCTGGGGCGGGCCAATGCAAATGCTCTCATCGGCGAGCTGAACGTGGAGGGCTTGGCGATCTACGGTGGAGTGGACGGCAACTGTGGCAATGCCGAGCTCCTGACAGGTGTGGATAATGCGTAGGGCAACTTCTCCGCGATTGGCGATGAGAATCTTTGAAAACTGCATGGTGTTCCGTTGGCGTTTGCGTCCCCAGTGTGATGGGTAGCCAACATTATCATGGTAAGGGGTATCCCTCGGCAAGCGGCGATCGCCCCGGAACAGACTTTCACGATTCCTCTAAAACAAGCCCTGGCGAAATTCGTCATTTTCACCCCGGTCGTCTGTTTGGTAACGAGATGGGGGGCGATCGCTACTCCAGGCCCACCAAACGGTGCCGCATTGACATTCATAAAACTCCTGCCAGCGGCGACGGTGCAGCGCATCGGTCACGGGGGCATAGCGATTTAACCAAGCCCGTTTCGCATCATGGGGGAGCGCTTCACAGCTGGGACAATGGAAACTGAGGGCGTGACTGGCATTTTTAATCCACTCAGGCGGATAGGGGCTAAAGGCATCCATAGGCACGGACAAAGGAAAAACTTGCCTACCATGGTAACGACTTCCCTGGGAATTGTTAGGAACCTCGGTTCAGGCTTTGGGGACAAACTTCCCAGGTCGGTTTTCGTCATTAAACCTCGAAACGCTTTTGATCAGTCCCCCTTAGGCGCGGATAAACTCGTAGAGATCGATATATTCATTGCCGGGGTTGTTCCAGGAATAGTCATATTTCATCCCCTGGATTTGCAGCTTCCGGAACTCCTCTGGGTACACGGTGTATAAACCAATGGCCCGTTCCATGGCGGATTCGAGGGCGTGGTTATCCGTTTGGTAAAAGACATAGCCATTTCGTTCTTCGGGGGGATGTTTATCATCATGATCTCGGTCAAACACGGTACTCACGAGGCCACCGACACCACGGACAATGGGCACCACACCATACTTCAGGGCGATGAGTTGGGTCAGGCCACAGGGTTCGTAGTTACTGGGGACGACAAGCATATCAGCCCCGGCATAGATCATGTGGGACAGTTCGGCGTTGAAGCCCAGCTCGATGTGACAGTTGGGGTTGTCGTTGAGGTGAAATTTCTCGTGCCAGAACCAGGAGTTGATCGAGCCTTCGGTGGCGGAACCAAGGAGGACAAATTGGGCTCCCCGATTCAAGGCATAGTACATGGCATGGTGAACGAGATGAACGCCTTTTTGGTCATCGAGACGGCCAATGTAGGCGATGATCGGTCGGTCATTGTCTTCAAGTAATAGGCGATCGCGTAGGGCTTTTTTGTTTTTCGCTTTATTTTCGAGGCTATCCCAACTGTATTGCAGCTTGATATTGTGGTCTACTTCTGGGTTCCAAGTGCTGTAATCGATGCCGTTGAGAATTCCCTTGAACTTGTCTTGGTGGAGATGGAGGGTATGGCTCAGACCACAACCAATATCGGTGTAGTGGGCTTCCCAGGCGTGGTGGGGAGAAACGGTCGTCACCGCATTGGCATAGACGATGCCCCCTTTCATGCAATTTAAGGCAAAGGGATTAAAGTTATCCCGGAGGCGATCGTAGTGGAAATAGTAGCCTTCGTTATTGAGACCCGTCGCCCATAAGACGTCAGCGCCCGCAATACCTTGGTGTTTAAAGTTGTGGATGGTGTAGCACACCCGCTGATTCCACAGGCCATGCCACTTGTACATTTCAAAGAGCATCACCGGAACCAGACCTGTTTGCCAGTCATGGCAGTGGATAATGTCGGGGCGTTTGTTGGATTTTTGTAAAAATTCGAGGGCCGCCTTGCTAAAGAAGGCAAAGCGCATGTGGTCGTCTAAGGCTCCATAAAAAAAGCCCCGACTGAAAAAGTTATCACCGGAGTGGGGTTCGATAAAGAAACATTGTTGGCCATGGACCCAGCCATAGAAAACGGTGCAGTGGATCGCACCGCCAAACCAGGGTACCCAAAGATCCCGATAGGCTTCGTGCATCCCCCAAATGTGGTCGTAACGGAGACAATCATATTTGGGCAAAATGATTTCGACACAATGACCGCGCAGACTAAGCTCGCGACTGAGTCCGTAAACCACATCTCCAAGTCCACCTACCTTCGCGACGGGGGCGCATTCCGAAGCAATCTGGACGATGTACATAGGGACTCCTTATGTTTCTGAAAGAATGGGAAATTCGTAAAATTTTTTCAAAGATAAAGCATCTGTCTGTGAGCGGCAACTATACGGGGGCGGAAGTGTGATTAGGATTCTTGAGGTTTGTTTGCTCCATTGTTTTAGGAACAAAATATTTGGCGATCGCCGTTGGGCCTGCCCGGATCAGTGGGATGATCGGGAAAATAGACTGCTGTTGGGGGCTGTTTTGGCAGCAATTTTTAGTCCCCCTAATCCCATCAATTTCAGACAAAAATGCAAGATCAACAACAGGTGATTCACAAAGCGCAGCCCTGGCACGGCAAGGTGGGCTTAATCTACGGGCAACGCCAGGGCAAGACGGAAATGCAACGCTGTTTTACCCAAGCGCCGTTTCGCATCCAGCGGCCTTTTTATCCGGAAGGAAATCGAGTGTGTCACACGGTCTTGCTCCACACGGCAGGGGGCATTGTCGGCGGCGATCGCCTATCTCTGGATCTCGAACTGAAGCCAGAAAGTCATGTTTTCCTCACAACGGCGGCGGCCAACAAAATTTATCGTACTAACGGGGAAACGGCGCAACAGGACGGCATTATTCACCAGGCTCCGGGCAGCATTTTGGAATACTTTCCCCAGGAAATGATTATTTTCGACGGGGCAGAATATCACCAGAGCCTGCGGGTCAATCTGGCTCCCGGTGCGGTGTGGTGCGGCTGGGAAATTCTTCGGTTTGGGCGCACGGCCCGGGGCGAAAAATTCATCTCTGGTAACTGGCGGGGGCTGACAGAAATTTGGCAGGGGGATGAACTACTCTGGGGCGATCGCCAATGGCTACCGGGACATCCAGAAGTCTTCGCCGCCTGGAATGGTCTGAATAATCAGCCGGTGGTGGGAAGTCTGGCCTTGGTGGGGCTAGAGATTAGCGAGGCTCAAATGGCGGAGTTGCGACAAACCATGGCCACCATTCAGCAGGGCTTGGGCGGGATCACACAATTACCCAAAGGCGTGCTTTGTCGCTACCGGGGCCACTCCAGCACGGAAGTAAAGCGGTGGTTTATCTCCCTTTGGCAAAATTGGCGATCGCTCTATTCCCCGCAACTACCAACCCTATCCCGCGTCTGGCAGACCTATTAACCCATCCCTAGCCCCCAAAAACATTCTCCCCTTTGAGGGGAGTTAGAGGGGTGTCCCTTGAGGGAGGTAGTTGACTCTCCCCTAACTCCTCCACTGGAGAGGAACCAGAAAGGTCTCCCCCTGGGGGGGGTGGGAGTTAAGGCTGGCGACTGTAGGGAAAAGGCCGATCCCGTTCGATGAGGTGCGCCTGCATCCCCAACCGTTTTGCTGCTTCGTAATCTTCCAGACGGCTGTCGCCGATGTGGAGCGCTTCTTCTGGCTGACAACGATGTTTAGCGAGGGCTGCTTGGAAAATTTTGGGGTTTGGTTTCGCTACTCCGGTTAGAGAGGAAATGGTCACACTCTGGAAATAGGGAGCTAATTCTAAGGCGTCTAGTACCTGCAACAGGCGGGAGTCAAAATTTGAAATTAAACCCAACTCAATGCCCTGGGCATGCCAAGTCTGCACCGAAGCCAAGGTTTCCGCAAAAATAAACCAGGGTTCTGCCGTCGCAAAATGCTGGTACAAATCCGTAAAAAAAGCACGAAAATCAAGAAACTGCTCAATCACCCCGGCAGCAGTAAAGGTTTCCTGGGCGATCGCCTCCCACCACAGAAATTCCTGTTTGGGGATCAACTCAGCATCAATATTCGGAAATGCCGGGGCAGGTTTACGCTTAAAGGATTGACGAAACCCCTGTTCTAAACGCTCCGAATCCGCCGTTACCCCGTGACGTTGGGCAATTTTGGCATAAGTCGCCCCGACCCCATCTTGGACGCCAAAGAGCGTCCCCACCGCATCGAAAAAAATAACCTTTGGTTGTGTTGCCATCATTTTGCTTGTTTCGTCTACCGGGCCAATAATTTTGCGAGGGGTTGCACGAGCCAATTGAGGCCCACCTGCACCTGATGTTCCCAGGTCGGCAAACGGTAGAGATAGACCAAGCGACGGGCGACATGGGCGAGATTGCCTTCGAGTTCTAGGCCCAAACCGCTGAGGGTGGCATTATTTTCGCCGAGAGTGAGCATTTCACCGAGATTAAAGAACTTAAACGGCAAAAGAGGCTTATTTGTAATCAGGCCCCGCAGGTTCCAGGCGCAGACATCGGCCTGCTGAATCGCCACCTGGGCTGTCATCGGTAAATTGTCTTCTGCTTGGGCGACATCCCCAAGGGCGAAAATGTTCGGGTGGTTCTGGATCTGGAGTTGGGCATTGACATCAAGTTTGCCATTGTCTGCGTGGGGCAGGGCGAGATCTTTTACCCAAGGGGCGATCGCCGTTCCGCCAGTCCACAACACGAGATCAGCGGGAATGGTATCCACTTCCCCTTTGTAGCGTAGGCTAAGGCTATCGGCGGTGACTTCGGTGACTTCCGTGGCGTAGTCTACCCAAATCCCCCGTGCTTCCAGGGCTTCCTTAGCAGCCAGTTGGTTAAATTTAGGCGCATTTTTGAGGATTTCATCGCCGCGATCAATGATCCGTAACCGGCCGCGATCGCCTGAGCGATCCGCTAATTTACAGGCTAATTCCACGCCACTGTAGCCACCCCCAACGATGGCAATGCGAATTTTTTCCGCCGCACTAGTTTCCAAAGCCCGTAATTTTTCCTTGAGATGCAGGGCATCATTGAGGGTTTTAAAGGGTAGGGCGTATTCCTTGATGCCAGGCAAATCCACAAATTTTGTTGTCCCCCCAGCCGCAATGACGAGGTAGTCATAGGTGATTTGGCGATCACCGCAGACGACGGTTTTTTGCTCCGGGTCAACGGTTTGTACTTGAGTTTGGACAAATTTTACCGGGCCATGGCGCAACAATTCCGTGTAGGTGGGGGCCACTTCCCAGGGTTGCATTTCCTCCGTGATCAGCTCGTAGAGGAGGGGACTAAAGACAAAGTGATCCTGGCGATCGATTAAGGTAATGTCTGGCCGCTGGGAGGTCTCCCAGGGAAATTGCAACAGACGGAGCGCCGTATAGAGTCCGGCGAAACCGCCGCCGATAATGACGATGTGGGGCTGACTCATGGAGAAATAAAAGGTGAGGGCGGGCAACGTTTAACTATTGTGCCTTAATTTTCCGGTCGGGGGGGCCAGCCCTTGGGCAATAAAAAACCGCCACTGGGTGAGGACGGTCTAGCTTGATAAGCAATCGGAGGGTATTGCTAACCTAGCGTGGGGATCATTGGGGAAATGTAATCTTTTTAACTTCTTTAGGTTTTTTCCCGTCTATTTTGGGTGTAAATAACTTTTGGGTTCTTTATGGCAATCGGACTAGCCAAGACCCTGAATTGTGCTTAGAATAGTTTAGGCCCCTGGAGAGGTGGCAGAGTGGTTGAATGCGGCGGTCTCGAAAACCGTTACTGGGGCAACTCAGTCGGGGGTTCGAATCCCCCCCTCTCCGTTTTAAGATTGACCCCGATAAAAGGAACGTCGTAGGCGTTTGAGTTGCTGCCGGAGGTAGTCCGTATTGGCAGGCTGTTCACCGTAGCGCCAGTTGACATAGGCTTCGGTCAGTTCCGTCAAAATTTCTAAGGTTTCAGGACGATATTGTGGTTGAATCGTCCGCAAAAACTCCCAAGGAGTTTGGGTACGTTGTTTTTGGTGCCCTTTGTTTTGGAGCAGCAGGAGCATTTGTTGGTAGAGCTGTTCCATCATCGGTAATCGAGCAAAGCGACGCCGTTGGAACCAGTTGCGAATTTGTTTAATGACAAACCAACCGCCCATGCTGGCGACGGCAACGGCGATCGCCCCCGTAATGGCCCCAACGAGACCACTGGAAACAAAGCCCCACAACCGCGAAACCACGTAGCCTAGTATTTTCAGGGTCGTAAACCACAACCCTTCAAAGAAGCCAAGAATCGGCGACGGCACCCAACCCGCAACCCAACGCCAAAATGATCTCAATACGCCAAAAGCACCACCATCCTCAAAGGAAGGCGGCACAACTTCATAACCCGGCAGTGGATTGAACGCAAACCAACCCTGGCCCGGAAAATAGGCTTCTGTGACAGCATGGGCATCGGTATTGTGGACGAGGTAATAGCCCGTAAATGGATTAAAATCCCCTTGATCAAATCCCGTTGCAAACCGGGCCGGAATCCCAATAGATCGCAGCATAATCGTGAGAACTGTGGCGTAATGGTCGGCATAGCCCCCCTTGTATTTGAACAGGAAAGCTTCAACGAGATCTTCATCGTCTGCGAAGAACGGAATTTCTTGGGCTTGGGGGAAGCGTTGCTTCAACCCTTGGGCCAGGTAGAGGGCCTTTTCGTATGGGGAAGTGATGGGGCTATTGGCCTGGGAGAGAATTTCCTCGGCAACGGCCCGTACCTCCGCTTTGATTGCTGGGGGGACATCTAGATATTTCTCGGTGACAAAGGGCGGATAATCTGTCCCTGCTGCCGCCAATTCCGTCCGGTTACGGTAGGGTACTTTAGAGACAACGGTGTAGGTTAAGCCTTCTAAAAGTCCCAAAGGCGATCGCAAATTTCCCTCTGGATCTTGGCCAATCTCCGCCGTGGGAAAATAAAGCTCCGTCGGATACTGCATCGCCGGGACAATGTTCGGTAAAGACAAAACGGCAGTATAGCTCTGGATAATTTTTTTCTTTTCCACTGGGTTGGGGATAAAAGGCGTTAGGAAAAAACGTCCGGCCCAGCGGGAACGCTCCGTGAGTTGCAAATCATCGGCATTGGTGACTTCCCAGCCCTGGCCTGTGTAACGGTCAAAGGACATCACGCGCCAAAAACCAGGGGCCTGCGATCGCACCCGCATCACCAGCACCTTTTCCATCTCACCCCGGAGATTTTGGTTGATTT
The DNA here is from genome assembly GCF_963876085.1 of Synechococcus sp. BDU 130192. NCBI lineage: Bacteria > Bacillati > Cyanobacteriota > Cyanophyceae > Synechococcales > Synechococcaceae > Synechococcus > Synechococcus sp. BDU 130192. The sequence goes on from NZ_CAWNNO010000020.1 coordinate 9,803, forward strand.
TGCTATTGAAACCGTAATACTGAGTTTTATCGAGTTCCCCTTGACCTTCGCTGGGACTACTACCTTCACCCGTGCCTGCCCCAGTACCCGGACTATTCCCAAAGGTCGCACCATCGGCGTTTTCATTTCCTTCGCCGCCAGGATTCTCGTAACCGGGATTGACGAGGCTAAGGTTAGTCGGGCTAAAACGTTCATTTTCAGGGGCATCGGCGGGCAAACTCACAGGCAAGGTGCTGAGTTGATAGCCAGGAAAACGGGGCATGATGCTAAAGAGTCCCAAGCCCAATACCAAGGTGATCCCCAAAATTGCGCCCAGGCGTTTGGGTGACAGGGGAGAATTTTTCAGGAGGTCAGCGCGACCTTTACGGGCACTGGAGCGCTGCGGCCAAAGGATCGTCTCCAAGCCAGCTAGGCCGAGGCGTGAACGGTAATCTAAAACTAGAACAGGGAGGGCGATCGCCAAAAATAGAATTAACCAGGGCGCAAAGGTTAGCGTTTGAGAAACAGTGCCTGCCACCCCCAACAAAATAAGGCCGATCACCATCGAATAACCCAGATCCTTTCGGCGGGGCAAATCGAAGCTGTGAAGAATTTGCAGTTGAATGAGGAGCTCTGCCAGCACCAAACGCGTATCGTTTAAATTGGCATACAGATTCCGGAAAAAGAGCAACAGCATGCCCAACATGCCAATGGCAATAAAAAATTTTGCCCCCACATTCGCCTTCTGACGGTTTTGCCAACTCCAGACTCCCCCCAGGAGCGTTAAGGGTACCGCTAAAACACTGATCGGCCAGCCAAACCAGATCATGTTTCCTTCTGAGGCCACATCCGTCGCAATAATGCCGACAACCACCAATAGCTGTACCAAGGCCCGCAGCAGTACAGAATCTTCGCTTTGGGGTTTGGGAAAATTACGCAATTGGGCCACTAAATCCGCAAAGGATTTCGGTTTGAGGCGTTGGGAAGAGGGTGATGTCATCGTGCTGTAGGCGGAAATCAAAAACCTTCTACTAGACTACCCTTATCCTTCAAATTCAGCATAAATCCCACTGAAGCCATAAAGCAGAACAGCAGCCTACAGTTTTTTGTGAATCCTGACTTAAACCGATGAAAGCCGCAGTTCCATGGTTCGATTAGCGAGATTATCGATTGATTTAATTTTTGTACTCCCCAGGCAAGATTCGAACTTGCGACCAATCGATTAACAGTCGACCGCTCTACCGCTGAGCTACTGAGGATTGTGTGGCGCGTTGTGTTCCAACGGTTTAACATTGTAGCCACAGTTTTTGGATTTGGCAATACCTTGGTTCAAGTTTTTTTTGAGCCGGTTGAACTTTTTGGGTAAAGGTTCAGTCTAAAAAGACGTGCGATGACTGGAGAGGGATATGCCCGATCAAGCTGTTGACCACCCTACTGCCATTTCGGATAGGGAATTGGTTTGTCTTTGCCAAGGGAAAATAGGGTCTATTCGGGGGCGGCGCGATCGCCAAAGTTTCCGAATCCTGTACCGACGCTATCACCAAAAGGTACGGTCTACCCTGTATCAACTCTGTGGGGTGGCGCTCTTGGATGATTTAGTTCAAGAGGTTTTTTTAAAGGCCTGGCAGGGGCTCCCGCGCCTCAAAAATCCGGACTATTTTGCCACCTGGTTGTACCGCATTACTTGGAATGTGGCGACGGATCAACGGCGACGCTTTGCGAAGCAGATGACCTTAATCACAGGCTTAGAGGCGCAAATTGGTGCGGTAGCAGATCCGGGGCCGGAGGGGCTGAGTCAAATTTATTATCAAGATTTGGTGCAGCGAGGTTTGCAATCGCTAAGCTTGGAACACCGGGCGGTCTTGGTGCTCCATGATCTCAAGGATTTGCCCCAAAAGGAGGTGGCTGAAATTCTTGGGATTCCGCCAGGAACGGTGAAATCTCGCCTCCACCATGCCCGGCGATCGCTGCGTCAGTTTTTAGAAACCCAAGGAGTCAGTCTATGAATTTCCATGACCATGACAACTTAATTCGGTTTTTAAAGAACCACGAACCCTACGGGCCACCGCCACCAGGGGATCACGAAGAAAGGCTTTTGGCGCGACTCAACCAAACAGAACCGTCAAACCTGACAGCTTCGTCCCAGGGGAAATGGTGGGTTCCGACAGTGATTGCTGCCGGGCTTGTGCTCGTGATTGGCCATGGACAACTGCACCAGGAATTTGGGTCGCTGCCGGAGGTGATGCCGCAACAGTATTGGGGGAGAGTTGAACAACCCCAGCCAAAGGCGATCGCCGGGGGAGCCGATGAAGAACTGGAGGCTTTTCTTGAAGAAAGCTGGTCTTATTCCTTTGGGGAGCACCTTTACCAGGAACAGGAACTGTCCTACGAGTACGTTGATTTTGTTGTCAATACTGATCCCTAGTGCTTCGCAAAACATTCCTAAATTTCAACACTGGGCTAATGCCGTCCTAGCGGAATCTGTGATTAGTTTTGGAGATGAATTTTAATCATGTTTAAAAAACAAGTATTAATGGCTTCTGCGGTGGCCCTCTCGTTGACAGGGGAAATGGCGATCGCCGACTCAACCACGAAAGCCACCCACTTCACCGTTGCCCCAGCACCAGTCCTCATGAGCCAAGGGGATGAGCAGGAAGCAGATCTCGTTGATCGGCTTGACCTCAGTACCGCCCAGAGACAACAAATCCAAGGAATCCGCGCCAATTACCGTAGCCAAATGGGGGCCAAACGGGCAGCAATTCAACAGGCAAAAAATACCATGCGGACATTAATGCGCAATAGCACGACTTCCCGCAATCAATTAGAGGCCCAACACCGTACCATTACAAACCTACGCCAAGATTTAGCAGATCTCCATTTCCGGCAGATGTTAGACATTCGTGAAGTGCTCACCCCCGCCCAACGGGCAGAATTAGCGCAGCACATGGCCCAAAAACGCCAGGGTGATCGCTTCCAACGGTGGCGGAGCTGGTTTGGCTGGCGGCAGTAGTCAAAATTATTGAGACGAGCCTTGCACTTTGCGCCAAATTTCCCCGAACCACAACACAAAAGAGGTTCCTCCGATAATCCACAGCCAATCGCGGCAGGCCAGGGGGACGGTACGAAAGGCACTGCTTCCCCACTGCACCATGGCCACTTGACCGATAAAAATGGTGGCAATAATCGCGCTAAAAGCTGGATTTTTTGAGAGCCCTGTAAACGCAGAAATCGAGAGGCCAAAACAGCGGGCATTAAATAAATTCCACAGTTGCAGAAAGACGAAAATCGCAAAAAAGACGGAAAGCTCGTAGGTATTGATGGTGCCATCGCGCATTTCATACTCCAAAATGCCTACCATCAGCACCAGAAATCCACACCCTAAGAAGGCAATTTGTTTGGCCATGGCCCCGGTGATGATAAATGCCTCGGCTTGACGGGGCGATCGCCCTAGGACTTCTGGATTGGGCGGTTCTGTGGCTAAGGCCAGGGCAGCAAAGGTATCCATAATTAAATTGACCCACAGCATTTGGGTCACCGTTAGGGGAAGCTCAATGCCAATAAATGGCCCCAAAAGGGCTGTCCCCAGGGCTACCACGTTAATGGTGAGCTGAAAGAGAAGAAATTTTTGAATATTTTCATAGAGCGATCGCCCCCAGAGCACCGCATTCACAATGCTGCTAAAAGAATCATCCAAGAGAATAATGTCACTGGCTTCCTTGGCGATCGCCGTACCACTTCCCATGGCGAGACCCACTTGCGCCTGTTTGAGGGCCGCCGCATCATTCGTCCCATCTCCCGTCACACCAACCACTTCTCCCGATTGTTGGAGCAACTTCACCAAGCGTAATTTATCTAGGGGGCAAGCGCGGGAGAGGATCTTTAAGGACTTCACGGCTTCCCGTGCGGTGTCATCATCCATCGCGGCAAACTCCGGCCCCGTCAGGTGCAAGGCTTTAAAGTTAACCTCTTCTGTTTGGTGCCAGAGGCCAATTTGTCGGCCAATTTCCCTCGCTGTTTGGGGACTATCACCGGTAACAATTTTGACCTGAATGCCGGCACGGAGACAGGCTTTAACGGCGGCGGGGACATCATCCCGCAGGGGGTCAATAATCGCAAAAAAACCAAGCCATACCAGGTGCCGTTCGATTTCAGTGATTTTAAAATGCTTGAGATCCCCCAGGGGACGATAGGCAAAACCCAGGGTCCGCATCCCCCGGCTTTGGTAGTCTTGGAGCGTTTTGATAATGGCAGCCCGTTCGGTGAGAGGCATAACCCCACCAGCACTTAATTGATAATCACAGCGTTTGAGTACGACTTCTGGAGCGCCTTTAACGTAGAGAACTTCCTCTTGCAAAATGGGCGATTTGCCGAGGCTGGTCATGTACTTTTTTTCGGCAGAAAATGCCCCCTGGGAACTGAGGTCAAAATTGTAACGGTAGTCGAGGTAGTCAAGGTTTTGTTGATCGAGCCAGAGTAAAAGGGCTCCCTCTGTGGCGTTCCCAATGACCGTGGGCAGCGCTTGGGTGGCGTACTCTAGGTCGGCGGTACTGTTAGCGGCGATCGCCTCGGCGAGCACCTGACGAACATGGGTGGCTTGCGCCGGTTCAGCCTCCACCAGTCCAGGGATACAGGTTTCATGGACATGCATTTGATTACAGGTCAATGTCCCGGTTTTATCGGAGCAGATCACGGTGGTTGCGCCAATGGTTTCACAGGCATGCATCCGCCGCACCAGATTATTTTCGGCAGTCATGCGGCGCATACTGTAGGCCAAAGACAAGGTGACACTCATGGCCAGTCCTTCTGGCACAGCTACCACGATAATCGTCACGGCCACCATGAAGTAATTGAGGAGGGCCAGCCCCACATCTAGGGGAAGCCATTCTCTCACTGTGGGGGATAGCCAGTGGGTAGCAACACCATAGCCGAGACTCCCCCCTAACCAGAGGCTACCCCCAAGCAACATCAAGGGGGTATTTTTTAGGGCCGCCGGGGCTGGAACAGCGAAAACTTCGGGTAACTTCCCCATGCGTTCGAGTAGTTCTTGGCCATCTTCGAGCACCGGCAGCCACACGGGTGCTGACATCATGGCGATCGCCCCCAGTAAACAGGCCATCACGTAACCCTGGGAGCCTGTTAGCCTCAGTTCTTGGGTGAGGAGACCCCGGATCAATAGGGCAATAAACGTTAGGAGAGCTACGGTTAAACCCACCACCCCAATTGCTTTACTCAGGGTTTCGAGTTGTTGATTGAGGGGCGTATTGGGATCATCTTCAACGGTGGCCACCGCTTGGGCTAACTTACCAATTTCGGTGCGATCGCCAACGGCAATGACCTCACAAAAACCATGGCCTTGGGTGACGATGGTACTGCGGTAGACACAATTAAACGGGTAAGCGGACTGCTCGGCTTCTACCTGGAAAGGATCCGCTTGGGCTGATTTGTTAACGGGTTCTGATTCCCCCGTGAGTTTTGCTTGATCGATGTGGAGGGAAACACTTTCAAGAATTTTGGCATCGGCGGGAACTTCATGGCCCTGTTCGATGTAGATAATGTCGCCCACCACCAAATCCTGGCGCGGCAGACTGTGATACTGGGCCTCGCGAATTACCTTGACCATGACTTGATCGTAAACATGGTTGAGGAGGGCAAATTCTTGGTTCGCTTTAAACTCATTAAAAAAAGCAACGACGGTAGCCAACAAGATCGCGACAATAATCCCCAGACCTTCGGCATATTCGCCCCGCAACACCCCCACCGCAAGGGCGATCGCCGCCGCAATCATCAGAATGCGAATCACCGGATCAGTAAATTTCTCTAAAAAAAGTTGCCACCAGGGACGCCGTTGGGGCGGTGTTAAAACATTGGCGCCATATTCGGCACGATTCGCCTGAACTTGTGCGGCCGTCAACCCTGCATAGGGCAGATGGCGATCGCCTGGAGATGCAATAGTCATAGGTAGTAATGCTGGGAAAAGTCTGACCCTTACGGTAGTGGTCGCTACTTCTACTCCTATGGTAGGTTTCACCCTTTGGCCGATGGGGGGGAACGTTAAAAAAATTTAGCTGAGTCGCGGGGAAACCCGCGCTGTATGCGTAGCGTCAGCATCGGGATGAAGAGCGAGCGACTGACCAACGGGAGGAAGCAAACTTCCAATAAGTAGTCTTAGGGACTGGCACAACGTCCCTAAGTATTTGCTACAATAGGAGTATGCTCAACCTAACTTACGAGTACAGAGCTTATCCAACTGCCGACCAAGCCCTTCAAATGGCTCAATGGTTGAACACCTGCCGCCGTGTGTATAATTACGCGCTGGCGGAACGTCGTGATTGGATTCAGGCCCGTAAGTGCCCCGTTAATGCTTGTAGTATCCAGCGGGAATTTATTTACCCAATGGATTCAGAAAAGCCGACCTATTACAGTCAAAAGCGCAATTTGACCGCCGCAAGGAAAACTAATTCTTTTCTGCAAGCGGT
>NZ_CAWNNO010000021.1:0-15698 GCF_963876085.1 Synechococcus sp. BDU 130192
AGTTACATCTAGGCGCAAAAGTTGTTTTTCGTAGCCGTAAAGGTGCCAAGGCGTTAACCCGTGGTCAAGTATTTCGGATCGTCAAACAGGCAGCTTCACGGGCGGGCATTGAGGGCAACGTTAGTCCTCACTGGTTACGGCATAGTCACGCGAGTCACCACCTCGATCACCACCACTGAGCGATACTTACACGCCAACCCCAAGGACAGTTCAGGTCTGTACCTCCGGATTTGAAAAAGTCCTTAACGAAAAATGCTTTTTGTAATTTAAGCTTATTGCGAAAATCCTAAATATTTTGTCCTAATCAAAAAAACCTCCGGAGGTGCGTAAGGTGTGGGGAAATTTTCCCTATATAACTAGAAGGCTATAGGCATTCGCAGTTTGTCTTTCTGTGGCTTTGTAGTGGCTAATCGATGACGATATGTCCTTTGTTTGATGATTATTTGTTATTCCTTTGATGGTTTTCTCAATAAGTCGGGAAATTTTAGGGGTTTTTATAAGTCACTCGTTCTAAATTTCGTATGGGTTTTAGCAGAGCGCCATCAATCCACCAGCAGACTGTCAGCAGTAAAGCATCAGTCTTCTGTTTAGTACAAGATTATTATCTAAGATCTAATTCGATTATTTTCCGTAACCGCAGGTTTCTGTTCAAATGTTCCGCTAGCCTTGATAGCCCTGGGCGTTTTCCACCATTGCCAACGGACGAGGCGATCGCCCGTGTCGATAATCTTGGGTTCAGCCCAACAAAGAATCTTGAGGGAATAGCTACCTTTATCGAGATTTAGCGAAATGAAGCCTCACCTATAACTTTTCTCAGTAGAACATTTCAGGCTATAGTACTTAAATTAATAATTTACTTAAACCTTTAAGTAATACTTAAATGATTACGGCACTGATTAACCAGAAAGGTGGCGTGGGTAAATCTTCAACGGCTGTACATTTCGCCTATTGGCTTCAACAGCAAAAGAATAAAGTTTTACTCATCGATAGTGATGCTCAGGGTAGCTCCTCGATGTGGGTTAAGGCTCTCGGTATTGAGGCGATCGCCGAAACAGATCCCAATGAATTAGCCGAAAAAATCCCAGACTGGATCGAGGGATTTGATCAGGTGGTCATCGATGGCGCGGGTGGACTAACGGAAACCACGCGGGTGATTCTCTATTTTTCCAATGTTGCGCTGATACCCTGCCAACCGACCGCGCTTGATCTTGTTTCCTCAGGATCGGCGGTGAAGCTCGTTAAACAAGCCCAAAGGTTTAGATCTGACTTGGTAGGCGCAACTTTCATTAACCGCGCTGTCCCTAGAACAAAACTCATGGGTGAAGCTCAAACCGCATTGAGTGGTATTGAGGGGATAAGCCACTTAAAAACCATCGTCTATCAACGGCAATGTATCGCGGATGCCTTTGGGCAGGATCAGACTGTTTTTGATATGGGCGCGGCAGGTGAGAAGTCGGCTAATGAATATCGTCAATTATTTAAGGAGGTAACAGCATTATGAGCAAACAACGGAAGGCACTAGATCAGATCCTTGAGACTTTTGAGGAAGAGACTCCCAAAACCGAACAATCTACGGCGGTAGATACCAACCCATTGGCGGCGCAACTGGCTAAACCAGCGAAGAAAAAAGGAAAAATCCGGTTTACCCTAGACTTGGAAAAGCCCCTAGATGATCGCCTCACGAAAAACGCAAAAAAGCTAAACCGGACTAAGGCGGATCTGGTACGGATTGCGGTAGAACGACTCCTTGAGGAATTAGAGCAGTAAAGCTTTAAGTAACAAGTTAAGCAAAGCAATACTTTAAGTATTAAGTAACTTTAGTTAGTGGCGATCGCCCTTCACTTCCCTAATTGGGGCGGCTATAGTAAAACATTGAGATAGAGAAGGATTGACACGAGATGATCACGGGTGAACTGAAATCGAAGGTGGATAAGCTCTGGGATACATTCTGGAGTAATGGCATTAGTAACCCGTTGTCGGTGATCGAGCAGATCTCTTATTTGCTGTTTATCAAGCGCCTGGATGATCTGGAGTTGGTGAAGGAAAAGCAGGCGAAACGGCTTGGGGGCACGGTCGAAAAGCCGACGTTTTCACCGGAACAGCAGGATTGTCGGTGGTCAAATTTTAAGAATCAGAATGCGGCGGACATGCTCGAAATTGTTCGGGATAAGGCTTTTCCGATGATAAAAAATCTGGGGACTGCGGGGGGAGCCTATGCGGTTCACATGAAGGATGCGACGTTTATGATCGCCAGTGCTTCTCTGTTGTCTACGGTGGTAGAGCAGATCGATCAGATTCCCATGGAGGATCGGGATACGAAGGGGGATCTGTATGAGTATATGCTCTCGAAACTCAGCACGGCTGGCACAAATGGGCAGTTTAGAACGCCGCGCCACATTATCAAGATGATGGTGGAGTTGATGGAGCCGAATGCCCATGAGATTGTTTGTGATCCGGCTTGTGGGACGGGTGGTTTCCTTGTGGCGGTGGCGGAATATCTGCGGGAGCTAAAGGATAGTGAAGGGAATTTGGTGCTGAATGCGGCGGGTAATCGGGCGCATTTTAATTCTGGGATGTTCCACGGGTTTGATTTTGACCCGACGATGTTGCGGATCGGTTCGATGAATATGATGCTCCACGGCATCGAAGACCCGAAGATTGAGGCGCGGGATTCTTTATCGCAGGATCATGGGGCAGTGGAGGAGCAGTTTACGCTAATTCTGGCTAATCCGCCGTTTAAGGGTTCGCTGGATAGTGACAGTATTGCCAATGATTTGGCGCAGGTGGTGAAGACGAAAAAGACGGAGCTGTTATTTTTGGCGTTGTTTTTGCGGCTCCTGAAGAAAGGCGGACGGGCGGCGGTGATTGTGCCGGATGGGGTGCTGTTTGGGTCGTCGAAGGCCCATAAGGATATCCGTAAAATTCTGGTGGAGAATCATAAGTTGGATGGGATTGTTTCGATGGCGTCGGGGGTATTTAAGCCCTATGCGGGGGTTTCGACGGCGATCATGATCTTTACGAAGACGGGCGCGGGGGGCACTGATGCGGTGTGGTTTTACGATATGGAGGCGGATGGTTTATCGCTGGATGATAAACGCGCCCCTGTGGAGCAAAATGATATTCCTGACATTATCACCCGCTGGAAAGGTCGGGATATAGCCAAGGATAGCGATCGTAAGGCTAAGGCGTTTTTTGTGCCGAAAGAGGAGATTGCTGAAAACAATTATGATCTCTCGATTAATCGGTATAAGGAGATTGAGTATGAAGAAGTGGAGTATGACCCGCCATTGGAGATTTTAGGGAAGCTAAAAGGTTTAGAGGATGAGATTCGGGCTGATCTCAATGAGCTACAGGAGATGTTGCAATGAGTGTTTTGATCGCTAGTAAGGATGATATTTTTGAGCAACTACGGGCGCACTGGGAAACGTTAGAAGGCTATGGGGTAAGGCAATGCGGGTTGTTTGGTTCGTTTCGGCGAGGGGAGGCAACGGCCAAGAGTGATATTGATCTGTTGGTCGTGCTGGAGCCTGAGTTGAAAACCTTTATGAATTTTATGGATCTTTGTTTTTTTCTTGAGGATCTTTTTGGGCGAAAGGTTGATGTTTTAACTCCTGAGTCGTTGAGTCCTTATCTAAAGGAAAATATTTTAGGTGAGGTGGAATATGTCTCGTTCGGTTAGGGCTTATTTATTGCATATTCGTGATGAGGCTGATGTTTTAATTCGGTTTTCTCAAGGGGTCGATAAAGACACTTTTTTGAGGGATGAAATGCTAACACGCTCTTTTGTGCGGTGTCTTGAGATTATTGGGGAGGCGACAAAAAATTTACCGGACTCTTTACGAGCGAAATATCCGGCTGTGCCTTGGCGACAGATGGCGGGAATGCGGGATAAGTTAATTCATGAGTATTTTGGGGTGAATTATGATCTGGTTTGGGATGTGGTGATCAATGAAATTCCTGTTCTATATAAACAAGTTTACGTCATTCTTGAGGAGGTAGAGGATTGATAATTTTAGGGAAGTTAAAGGGTTTAGAGGATGAGATTCGGGCTGATCTCAATGAGCTACAGGAGATGTTGCAATGAATTTAAAAACTAACTGGGAGCTAGTACCTCTTGAAGAACTTGCAATAAAAGAAAAAGGTTCTATACGTCGAGGCCCCTTCGGTGGTGCTTTAAAGAAAGAAAATTTCGTTAAAGAAGGTTATCTAGTTTATGAGCAACAACACGCTATTGGAAATGACTTTTCTCTTGGAAGATATTTCATTGACGAATTGAAATATAAAGAAATGGAAGGATTTAATGTTCTTCCTGATGACTTGATTATTAGCTGTGCTAGAACAATTGGAAGAATAGCAATTGCTCCTCACAATGCGAGAGCTGGAATCATTAATCAAGCTCTAATGAGGATTAGACCAGATCAACATAAAGTTTTACCCATTTACTTAAAAAGATATCTTGAATCTCCAATTGCCAAAAGAGATATATTTAGCAAATCATCTGGTTCTGCATTAAAAAATTTAGCTGCTATTAGTGAAATTAAAAAGTCAAAAATTCCACTTCCTCCGATCGCCGAACAGAGACGAATAGCGGCAATCCTCGACAAGGCGGACGAAATCAGACGCAAGCGATCGCAGGCAATACAGCTTACTGAAGATTTGGGGCGATCGCTCTTCCTCAATATGTTTGGCGATCCTGTCATCAACCCAAAAGGCTGGGAAATTCACAAAATTGAGGATGTTTCTGAAAGAGTCACAGATGGAACCCACCATACTCCAATAAGATCTGAGTCTGGAATTAAGTTACTGTCTGCTCGAAATATTCAAAATGGTTTCATAGATATCGACACAGGAATCGACTTTATTCCAATAAATGAATATGAAAGATTGAAAAAAAGGTATGACCCCAAACCTCAGGATTTACTCATTTCATGTTCTGGTTCTGTAGGTCGTGTTTCTCTAGTCAGGGATTTTGAAAATTCAAAATTTAGTATGGTCAGAAGTGTCGCTTCAGTAAGACCAGATACTACGCAAATCAACCCCGAATATCTTGAGTCATTTTTTCATTCTGAGTTTATGCAAAGAGCCATAAAGAAAGGATCAAAAAAATCGAGTCAAGCTAATTTATTTCAGGGAGCAATAAAAGAATTACCAGTTTTATTACCACCTTTACAATTACAAAAGACATGGGAAAGGAGGAAAAAAGACATTGCTAATATCAGAAGAAAAAATTATCAATATCTGGAGGAATCAGAAAATTTCTTTAACTCTCTACTGCAAAGAGCCTTTCGCGGTGAGTTGTGATGAAGAGTGATACCTTTCACAACATCCTACGACTCATCAATAACAAGGAAGTCAAGATCTCAGCCCATGGCTATGATGAACTTGCGAACGATAACATTTTCGTAAAAGACATCATCGGCAGCATCAACCAAGCCGAACTCATCGAAGACTATCCCGACTACCCAAAAGGAGCCTGTGTCCTACTCCTCCAACGGAACGCACAAAACCAACCCATTCATGCCGTTTGGGGCATTCCAAAAAACGAAGAATCACCCGCCGTTTTAATCACAGCCTACTGTCCAACCCTAGACCGCTGGGAGCCTGATTACAAAACCCGAAAACCATGAACACCAAAACCCAAACTAAAATCATCCGCCAAGGCGATTACCTCGCAGAAGTTCAAATCACCCTGACTTACACCGATCACGATTGGTCACCATACCTAAGCCTCGAAGAAGCCGAAAAACTAGATAATCTACGCCTTGCACTGCAAAATAAAGACCTACAGGTTGCCTCAAAACTCGCCAAAATCTACCACCTCACGCCCGTAGAACTGAGCGCATAGAAGGGAAGACCCATGAGCCAAACCATAAAAATTCACTTTGACCCCGAAGCTGACTTTCTTGAAGTCATCTTTTCTGATAAGGCGGGTTACATGACAGAAACCGACAACAAAAACATCATGGAGCGAGTCGATCAAGAGGGAAATGTAATTGGCTTCTCAGTAATGAACGTCTGTCAACTGTCCCAACAACAACCTCTCATCGCCCAAAAAGAAGCCGCTTAACTTCCTACCGAAAAAAAGGCGATCTTAGGAGAACTGTAACCATGATTGAAATCGAAACCCTTAAAACCGATATTCTCAAACTGTCCCCTGAAGCCCAGAAAATGGTGGCTGAATTTGTGGAGTTCCTCAAAGCAAAATCCCAAACTAATCAAACCCCACCCAATCCTTTAAACTTCGATAATCAAGGCTTTGTTGGTATGTGGAGCGACAGACCCGAAACCGAAGACAGTAGCCAATGGGTGAGAAACCTCCGGCAAAATCATTAGATCTACTCAGCGAACGAAATTAGTTAACAGATATAGGCGATCGCCATGAGTTCAAACTTTGACTTTTTAAAAGCAGATTTTCCGAAGTTATACGATCATGCCACCCATGCCGAAAGCCTAGTTTATAGTGCGCCCCGTGCCAGTTGTTTCTATAGCCGCTACACCCTAGAACAAAGCGTCCTGTGGCTCTACCAAAACGACCAATATTTACAACTGCCCTACGACAATAGCCTAGGAGCACTGATCCACGAACAAAGCTTTAAAGACAACCTTTCCCCCGGCATTTTCCCGAAAATTCGCCAGATCCAAAAAATTGGGAATATCGCCGTCCACCAACAAAAGGCGATCGCCGAAAGAGATTCCCTCTACCTCATCGAAGAACTCTTTCATGTGCTCTATTGGGTCTGTCGATACTACTCCCCCAACGGCAAGAACCTAGGCGAAATTCCCTTTAACCCAAACTTGATTAGCCAACCCCCAGAACCCGGCAAAGCAGAAAAACCCCCCGAAGAACTCCAGCAACTCGAAGCCCAGCTCTCCCAATTTGAGGAACTGAACCGCATTGCTGAAGAACGCAGACAACAGACCGAAGCCCAACTACAAACCGCCCTCGCCGAACTCACAGCACTCAAACAACAAAATAAAGCTGTTGCTGACCGCCACGACTACAACGAAAATCAGACCCGCGATCGCCTGATTGACCCCAGACTAATCGAAATGGGCTGGGATCTCAGCGATTCAAACTGTCGCGAATATCCAGTCGAGGGAATGCCCACCTCAGTCAACAAAACAGGCAAAGGCAAAATCGATTATGTCCTCTGGGATGACAACGGTTTACCCCTCGCGATCATCGAAGCCAAGCGCACCACCAAAGACCCAAAAATCGGACAACAACAAGCAAAACTATATGCCGACTGCCTAGAACAAAAATTTAACCAACGCCCGATCATTTTCTACAGTAACGGCTATCACACCTACATCTGGGATGACCAGAACTATCCCCCCCGCGAAATTCATGGGTTTCTCCGCAAAGACGAATTACAGCGACTCGTCTGGCGACGCACCAACGATAAACCCCTAAACACTATCGAGATAGATACGAACATCGCAGGATTTGAGCGACCCTACCAAACCGAAGCCATCCGACGCATAACCGAAACCTTTACAAACAAAAACCGTAAAGCCCTCCTCGTCATGGCAACCGGAACCGGAAAAACCCGCACGGCGATCGCCCTGGTGGACGTCTTGATACGAGCCAATTGGGTTAAACGAGTGCTATTCCTCGCCGATAGAAACAGCCTCGTCAGACAAGCCAAACGCGCCTTTAACAAACATCTCCCCAACGCTACCGTGATCAACTTCGTCGAGGAGAAAGACGTACAGGGCGCAAACGTGGTGGTTTCCACTTATCCCACTGTGATGAATCAAATTAACCAATTTGAAGCCACTGGCAGAAAATTCGGCTCCGGTTACTTTGACCTCGTAATTATCGACGAAGCCCACCGCAGCGTTTACAAAAAATATCGCTACATCTTCGAGTATTTCGATGCTTTGCTTGTCGGTCTCACCGCCACCCCCCGCGACGAAGTAAACCGCGACACCTATGAAATTTTTGGTCTAGAGCAAGGGACACCAACCTACGCCTATGAACTGGAAGACGCGATCGCCGATGGGTTTCTTGTCCCACCTCAGGGCATCAATATAACCCTCAAATTTCCAAGCCGTGGCATCAAATACAGTGACCTTTCCCCAGACGAACAGATCGAATATGAAGAAAAATTTACCGACCCAGAAACAGCCGACATCATAGAGGAAATCAGCGGCACAGAGATTAATAAATGGCTCTTTAATGCCAACACCATCGACCAAGCCCTCGAAATATTAATGGAGTTTGGCTTAAAAGTAGATGGCGGCGATCGCCTTGGTAAAACCATCATCTTCGCTCGCAACCATAACCACGCCGAAAAAATCCTCGAACGCTTCGATCTCAACTATCCCCACTACAAAGGGCAGTTCGCCAAACTAATCGATAGCCATGACCCCTACGCCCAAAGCCTCCTCGATGAATTTTCAAAAAAAGAGAGTGACGTGGCGATCGCCGTTTCCGTGGACATGCTCGATACGGGCGTAGACGTTCCCGAAGTGGTGAATTTAGTCTTCTTTAAACCCGTCTATTCCCGCGTCAAATTTAACCAGATGATTGGACGTGGAACCCGTCTTTGTCCCGATCTCTTTGCCATTGGGGAAGACAAAACTGAATTCCTAATTTTTGATCTGTGCCGTAATTTTGAATACTTCGAGCAACAGGTCAAAGAAACAGACCCAAGACCCGCCGACAGTTTAGCCGCCAAACTCTTTAAAACTCGCCTCGCCCTCTTTCAAAACATCGAAGACGGAGAACTCAAACAAGAATTAGGCGATCACCTCCAGGAATATGTCGTCAGCATGGAACCCGAAAACTTCATAGTGCGCCGCCATTTACAGGATGTCGAAACCTTCAGTAAACGCGAAAACTGGCAGAATCTCACCCCCCAACAACAACGCACCCTAGAGGAGGCGATCGCCCCATTACCCAACGGCTTACCGAAAGAAAAACCAGAAACTCGCCGCTTCGATCTGCTATGCCTCCATCTCCAACTCAGCATCCTCAAACAAACCCCGAACTTCGTCACCCTACGCGATAAGATCCGCGACCTTCTCAGTAACCTCGAAACCAAAACCAATATCCCCATGGTGAAAGCCCAACTTCCTCTCATTGAGGAGGCGATCACCGAAAGCTGGTGGGAAGACATCACCCTGGCAATGCTGGAGAATTTGCGCAAAAAACTGCGGGATCTAATGCAGTTTATTGACCCCAAAGAGAGCAATATTATCCACACCAATTTTCAGGACGAACTGATCGACATTAGCGAGGCAGATGTGCCCACCATCCAAACCGGATTTAGCCGCCAACAGTACCGCAAAAAAGTTGAAGCCTACATCAGAGCCAACCAAGACCATGTAGCGATCGCCAAACTCCGCCGTAATCTTCCCATCACCGAAACCGATCTTAATGCCCTCGAAACTATGCTCTTCACCACCGATGGACTAGAGAGTAAAGAAAAATTCACCGAAGCCTACGAAGAAAAAGCCATTAACCTTAAACAATTCATTCGCAGTATCGTCGGACTCGACCGTGCCGCCGCCAAAGCTGCCTTTAGTCGATACCTCGAAAACACTCAATTCACCGCCAACCAAATTCGCTTCGTTGAACAAATCATTGATCTCCTCACCCAACAGGGCACGGTGGAGCCGCGCTTACTCTATGAGCCACCGTTTACCGAGTTACATCATGAAGGACTAGACGGACTCTTTGGAGATGATGATGCCGATAATATTGTGTCCATCATTCGATCCTTCAACACTTCTCTAGAGATACGATCCAACCCCGCTTAAGCAACAAAATACTTAAAGGTTTAAGTAAAGTATTACTTTAAGGATTGAGTAAATTAAATGGAGAGAATCGCCACCATAGAGCAGGCACTACGCCCATAGCCTCAATCCCAGATTTTACGAAACGAACCCATGGAACCCTAGGTTTTTCGTTGGGATTGCAGTTCCGACAATTGGGCGATCGCCTCCTTTAACTGTTTAGCGATGTGGGACTCATACCGCGAAATGAGAGCCAACTGCTCAGGGATAAGGTTAACTGTCGCTAACCGCCGCTCTTCAGTTTCCCGTTCATACCGTTCCTTTTCCCGTTGAATCTCAGTCTCAATATCCGCTATCTGTTGGAGCCGACCTTGGAAAGAATCCAATAACTCCACAAACTGATCACGCTGATACTCCCAACCAAACTTAGACCGAGGACAGTCATGGGAGCCTAGGAGGTAAAACCAGATTTTTCCGTAGGGGTGATTTTGCCCGTTTAGCTCCAGTATCCAACGGTTAAAGCGGGTTTTATCCTGAAGCTGATCATGATCAATTGGGTACTCCTCTCGCAGATTTTTTAAGGAAAACTGAAGACCTCCAGACCAATCCTCCCAAATATCACACCAATACTTAGATCGCCGCTCAGTAGGGAAACTGTCGATCTGGTATCGCTTCAAAAAATAAGTCAATATCTCGCGCTCTCTCTGAAGGTTATCCGGGTGGAACTCAGACTTATCGCCAAAGTCAAAACTGTTGGCTTTTTTAGTCGGATATTTTTCGTCTGTATAGGGCTTGGGTACAGGGGATAACAAAGCTTTATTACCCGCCGCCGCCTCTGCCGCCCAGACTCGGTGCTGTCGTTGGATACACATGGCGATGGTCTGGACGTAATGCCACTCTAAAGGCCCCTCAGGTTGATATTGATCAACTAGCCCCTGAACTAACCCTTGAAAGGTTTCTAGGTCTTCACTAGCAAGGATCGGTGGCTTCTGTGCGAGTAACCCGTGCTTTGTGGCATTCCCAGAAGCGATCGCCTTACCTCGTTCCGTGATTGGCCCTTTGGATTTTGCCCCATTCCGTCGGCTCGTTTCTGCATCACATCCCATAAGTTGCTCCCAACTTTTTGTCATTGACTAATTGTATTTTTTAATATTCACAAGACGATTAGGCGATCGCCGCTGTTTTGAGGAGCGCGGCTAGGTATTTTTGCCGTTCCGGTGGTGGTGCCGTCCTCAAAAATTGGGTCATTTCCTCCCAACCCCCGAAGGAAAACAACTCAATCAGCAGTGAAGCGGCAACAATTGGATTGCTCGCCATATTGGTGGGTTCGGTTTTATCGGTTTCCCTATAGTCTCTATATAGGTTTTCCGATAAAAATTGTTTGAGCTTCAACCAGTTGCCCCATATAGCTTTCAGGTGTTCTGACAAGGTACTTTGACTAATGCCAAGGGCTTGGGCGATCGCCTGTTGGGTGAGTTTGGTTCCTGCGTCATTGAGAGCCGTGGCAATCCCTAAAATGTTGGTCTCTAGTTTTTCCTTCGTGGTGCCGGCATCGTGGCAAAATTCCACAGCATCGCGGGACATAACTTTGATTCCATACCGCTCAGTGAGGAAACTTAAATCCAATTTGTCAAAGGTGGCCACCATATCAACCGTGATATTTAGATCGGGGTAACGTTGGGCGCGGGGCCGTCCGATCCACTGCGTAACCTCATCTCTAACCAATTCTTGATAGTAGGTTTCCCAACCATCGAGGCCACCGGTGAGGGCGTGATATTCCGCCTGTACTGCGCCAATGTGGAGGAAAGGTAAACCAAAACTGACGAGAGACTGTTGGCCTTTGAACTGGTTTGAGCCTCGGTGGTGATTGTGCCAGTAGCCCGCGATATCATCCTCACCTTTGAAGCCTAGGAACTGAACCGCCGGATCTGTTTCCTGCCATTGGGCCTTGTAAGCGGCGATCCGTTTTTTCGCAGACTCAGAACGCTGACGGGTTTTAATCCCCGTCATATTGGTTTGGTAAACCGTGAGGTTATCGAGTGCCGGTAATTCCTGCTGAATCTCGATGATGTTGTTTTGGTTAATCCCCAACCCATGGGCGATCGCCATCATGTTGGGCGTGGCATCGAGCAGCAGTCTAAAACCGGCGGCCTTGATGATTTCCTGCTTACGGGTATCGGGTTGGGTGATCGTAAACTCACCATGGTTAAAGCTGACGTGAGTATGGTGATCGCCCAACCACAGCTCAACCAGGGGCAACAAAACATTATTGGGAACGCTGTCTAATCGTTGCTCATTGGCCTCTAGTGCCTCGGTTCTAAATTGACGGTTAGCGGTACGGGTAGCTTGTTTGTATTCCTTACCCGCGCCACTAACTCGATCCGCCTTCTCAAGGTTGATGATCGGCATAAGCGCAGCAGCCACCATGGGAATGACTCCCTCAGTATTGGCCGGTACCGGTGGTAAAGTCTCGATAATTTGCGCGTGTGTGACCCCGTAGCGATCGCTTTGGATGGTTCCATCATCAAGACCCCGTAGCGCGTCTCTGAGGGGCAGCAACGCGGCGTAAACGTCCTTATCGTGCCTTTCTACCTGATCAAGGTTATAAAGCAGATCTTTGAACCCGCCGGTAAATTGTTTAAGGTTGGCACGGGCTTGGGTGGTTGCCTCCTCGACAATCAGATATGTGGAGCTGTAGTCTTCATCTTCACTGGTGCTTGGTAATGACTGGATATCAGCTCTAATTTGTTGGGCCGCCATTGCCAACCCGCGCTCATACTTATGCCCAAACCCTACGCCGCGCTTAGTGTGACAGAAAGGCAAAAATGAACAGGCCTCACAAATTGGGTTATCGCCGGCCAACAGATCGCCATAGCCTTTGTCAGCGAGTTGAGAGAATAGGTGAGCGGAGTCACAATTGCTTGGTACCTCAGCTTTACCCTTACCATGACGGCTCAGTTTCCCGAATTCATCGCGCCATAGTCCCTTATGCCGTGGCCATAGGTTCTGATAGTTTTTCTCGACATTCTCAACCGAGGGTGAGTTGTGATTTGGGTCGAGGTAGATCCCGCGCTCATTTTCAAAATAAAGCGTACCGGCCCGGTGGGTTTTGCCCTCACCCATAAAGGATGAATCCAAGACGGTATCCCAACCGGCGGCCCGTAGCTTGGAAATTAGTTCCTGTGGGTTGGCACCGCGAGCGTAAACAATTTTGGGGATAGGCCGGCCTGCATAATCCCCACGGGTAGGCACTGGATCGCCATTGTTCCAGCGAAAAACATTGGGCGGTTCTACCGGTGGGAGTTGGCCAACAGCAAACCCCTTGTGCGCTTTTTTACCGAGGCCCGCCGCTTCACCGGTAATTTTCTGGATAAATTCAGATACCCGCGCCTTGGCAAAACTTAGGCCATCAATGAGGCGATCGCCTTTGCGTTTCCGCTTGGGTTGGTGCCGGCGCTCAGGGAACTTAAATCCGTAGTCCTTGGCAATGTGGAATAGTGAGCCAACAGTGACGCCGCCATTAGAATTTAATTTGCTCCATTGGCGCTCTAGGTTGCGGCTACCAGGATATTTTGAGCCTCGACTAGACCAACCATCGAAGAGCCAAAACAGACTTGGATCATGACTATGGAGCGCCAACATTACCGTTAGCCATTCGTCATAACCGCAGTCAGGATTGACGTGATCTAGCGCCTGTTGAATGAGGCTTAATTGCTCCTCGCCATTGACTTCAAATTGTTCCTGATACCGCCGCCGCTCCTCAATGGCCTTTTGTTTCTCAAGCTTCTCAGCCTCAAGGCGATCGCGGGCCTCCTCAATGAATGCAGCCGGCAAAACTTTGGTATTGTCACACAGCATCACCTCGGTTTTGTCATAACCGAAAAACATCCGTGAGGCGTCTTTACAGGCACGGTCAGCATAACTAACCCGCTCCATAAGCAACGCTACCGCCGCCTCATAAAGCGCCGTGTCAGTTACCGCCTCAGGCAACACAAAAATGACTCGGTAGCGATCGCAGGCCGGCTTATCACCTTTTTGTTGTTGGTGAGAAGAACTGGTATAAATTGCCGCCGCGTAGTCCTTAACAAAAGGAAATTTTAGGCAGTCCTCAATGCTCAGGCCATCGTCAATGTCGAGGGCGATCGCCTGAGCTGAGACAATGTTGCTTTTTTGTCGGCGAGTATTGGTATCAGCCAAGGTGCCACACATGATTGGCCTGCCACTGCCAACCCAAGCAACCAGATCGCCAATATTGCCGCGCTTAATTTCCCAATGCTTAGTTAGTGCCTCAAAACCGCCGATCGCCTGTTTGTTGTGAGCATTTGCGTTAATCCCAAACTCAAACAACACAAGCATTTGAGGCGCTTCTTTTACTTCGGTATAAGTGCTAGAATTAGTATCCTCCCCTAGACATTTCTTAGAGTCACTGCCACCACTTGTAAGAATTTTGTTAGCAAAAGTGTGTTTTTTTGTAGCACTGTAGGTTAAGCTATCCATGTCAAAGCGCCCTCCTTCCTGAGGGAATGCGCGGCTCGCCTTTGGAGGCGTCCGTGAATAAAAAAGAAGCAAAAAAGCTAGTTAGTTGGTTTCTCAGGCCTTGGTTAACTAGCTTTTTTGGTGTCTGTGGGTTGGTAGCCGTGTTGTTGGAGGAGGAGCTGTAGAGCTTCACGCAATAATGCAGACTTGGCCATACCGCCGCGTTCTGCACGGAGCTGCTCAAATGCTCGCCACTCACCACGGGTAATGGCAGTAGTAACAAGTTGATTAAGTCCTTTACGTTCTAATGGCATTGTTTATGGGTACAGCGGTTCTACAACGCTGTAGAGCTGACACATATTATCACAACAAAATCTGAGTCGCCACAACATAAAACGACTGTTGAGATAGATCCTGAGCCTATGTCTTATTAAGTCCATTTACTGAAAGGGAGTCACGGTGGGATAGGCTGCGTTTTAGGTGGCATTCACGATCGTCGTACAAAAAATCCAATATAGACTCAGTTATTGTGAACAAAGCAATCTTCCCACCTATTGATAGTCCTATCTGATATCACTACTTGCTGTATCGCAATCTTGTATAGCTTGTATTGCACTGTAGTGTTGCAAGGCCTAGTATGTAGGCAATTTGAACACAACATAATTCTTACTTATGTCATATTAAGCTTAAAAATAAACAACCGCCGCCTGAGGTGAGAGTTAGGCAACGATTTTTTGCAATATTATTGAGATATAACCATGTTAGCGACTATTCAGGCAAAACAAACCGCGCCTATTGCCATTGCCGAAACGACTGAGCAAATGATCGGTTTGTGGCTACATGGTAAGAGCAAAAATACTATTAATGCTTACCGCCGCGATATTTACGAATTCCTGACATTTGCCGGCGGCGTTGAGTTAGGGCGCGTCACTTTAAACCACCTTCACAATTACGAAACAGCATTGGGAGAGTTGGGGCGATCGCCTAATACCATTGCTCGCAAATTAGCCGCCGTTAAAAGTCTGTTGACCTTTGCCCATAGGATTGGCGTGGTTGGCTATAATGCTGGCGCATTGGTTCAAACCAAACCGGACAAGGACAAATTATCAGAACGTATCCTGAGTCATGGCGAGGTGTTAGATATGATCTACTCCACCGAAAACCAACGCGATCGCCTTCTCCTCAAAATGCTTTATGCCACCGGCGCTAGAGTTAGCGAACTATGCCGGTTAACTTGGGACGATATCAAGTCCAATGGTGACGGCACGACGCGGGTAACGCTGTTTGGCAAAGGTGATAAAACGCGCGTTTTATTAATCGATAGTGGTCTGTACGCAGAACTAAAAAAACTTAATGTCGCGGGAAAGTTACATCTAGGCGCAAAAGTTGTTTTTCGTAGCCGTAAAGGTGCCAAGGCGTTAACCCGTGGTCAAGTATTTCGGATCGTCAAACAGGCAGCTTCACGGGCGGGCATTGAG